>JAPUGG010000292.1 GCA_027292975.1 Alphaproteobacteria bacterium
GGCCAACCACAACGACGGGATCGGTGTGGAGGTTCAAGGGTCGGGGTGACCGATAGCTGCGTCGTGTGTCGCCGGTATGCGACATATCCATTACGACGCCGATCATGTCGCCGCGATAGCTTTGCGGAACACCCGTGCCCAGATGGGTGCCAATGCCCCAGAGAATGAGGACAAGATCGTCGCGGTCGTAACGGTCGACCGGGAGACCGCGGACCAGGCAAAGACCCGGCCCGTTGGCCAGCAACTGCTTGATCGCCAATAATTCGACGGTGATCGACGGCAGTGGAAAATCGTCAGTGGTGATTTCCTCGAGTGCAAGATTGCACTGTTTTACCCCAATGAGAGCCGTGGCAATGTCATCCAGGGCGTTGGCATCAAGCCGAACGACCCAGTCATCGCGCGCGGCTATTTCATCGGCCGACCACACCCAGGGCTCCGCCACGGTGTTGAACTTGGTGGTGCACTTCATCAGGTGCTCCGTTGCCGTCAGCGCTCGAGGCCTAAAGTAACCGTTAGAGCACTTCCGGGCCACGGCTACGGTAAGCCGGCCGGCCCGCATTGAGGGGCCCTGTTGCTATGTTAGTCCAATAGGCCTTCGAGGGAAGGGCTGATCCGGTAAGCGCCGGGCTTGGTGCGCTAGCGGATCAGGCTCAACGCCCAGAGGCTGATGATGAACCCCATCAACAGGTTGAGCCCGACCAGGAACGCCGCCTGGGGGCCGGTCACCTCCAGCGCCGCCTTGGCCACGAACCAGTGATAGACCAGGACCACCATCATCAGGACCAGGCGGAACATGGCGCCCATGCCGCCTACCTCCGCCGCGCCGAGAGCGGCGGCCGGCAGGAGGACCACCAGCTCTAGGACGCGCGCCCAGTTGAGCGCCGGGATATAGCGCAGGACATGGTCCTCAAAGCCCATCTTCGGCGCCAGTCCCAGCACCGCCAGGGGAAAGGCCGCCCAGTCGAGTACGAACGCGAGCAGAAAAACCAGCACGATGGCGGCCACCGGCGTGTCGATGTCCTGGTTGGCGAGGTCCAGGCCGAGGAACAAAGTGGCGAGCGGTAGGGCGACCAGGGCGGCGTAAAAGGAACGAATCGCACCATTGGCGGAGGCATCGAAATAGCCGAGTCCGGCCCTGTCCCCGCGGGCCAGGCGCCAAGCGCCGGTGAGACCCATCGACAATTCATGGACGGTGATCACGTCCCCTCCCTCGACCTGATCGCGGCGGCCGGTTAAGCGGATCAGGCGCCGGCGAAATAGGCGTCGAGCACGCCGGTGTAAATATCGGCCAGCGCCTCGATATCGGCTACCGCCTGGCTTTCGTCGGCCTTGTGCATGGTCTGGCCCACCAGGCCGAATTCGGCGCAGGTGCAGGCCTTGTGGATATAGCGCGCGTCGGAGGTGCCGCCGGTGGTGGAGAGCTCGGGCCGCCGCCCGGTCACCTTTTCGGCGGCGTCGGCGATGATTTCGGCCAGGCGGTCGGGTTCGCACAGGAAGGCCTCGCCATTGTCCTGGGCGCGGAATTGGTAGTCGCCGCCAATCCCATCGAAGATTTCCGTCAGGCGCGTTTTCAGGCTGGCCTGGCTATGGCGGTCGTTGAAGCGGATGTTGAAGGTGGCCCGCGCCTCCGCCGGGATCACGTTGGTCGCCGGATTGCCCACGTCGATGGTGGAAATCGCCACCGAGGAGGGCTGGAAATGATCGGTGCCTTCGTCCAGCCGCTCCTCGACCACGGCGGCCAGCATCGCCATCAGCCGGTCGATGGGGTTGTCGGCTAGGTCCGGGTAGGCGGTATGGCCCTGGGTGCCGTAAACGGTGAGGTATCCCACCAGGGAGCCCCGCCGACCGACCTTGACCATTTCCCCCAGTTGCGTGGGGTTGGTGGGTTCCCCCACCAGGCAATGGGTCAGGGTCTCGCCGTTGTCCTTCAGCCAGTCCATCATCTTGCGGGTGCCGTTGATGCCGACGCCCTCTTCATCGCCGGTGATGAGCAAGCTGATAGAGCCGCCGAAATCATTGCCGTGCTGATCGAGAAAACGCGCCACGGCGGCGGCGAAGGCGGCGATGGCAGCCTTCATGTCCGAGGCGCCCCGACCATAGAGCACGCCGTCGATGATTTCGGCGCCGAACGGATCCACACTCCAGCCTTTAGGCGCGCCCACCGGGACCACGTCGGTATGGCCGGCGAAGCAGAAATTGGGTTGATCGGTGCCTAGCCGGGCATAGAGATTGTCGACGTCGTCTGCGCCCGGTTCTGAAAACGGCAGCCGCGTGCACTTAAAGCCGAGGCTTTCCAGCGCCGTTTGCAACACGTCCAGCGCCCCTTCATCGGCGGGGGTCACCGAGGCGCAGTGGATCAGCCGCCGGGCGAGATCCAGGGGTTGGGCAAGACCGTCGGCCATGATGGTCAGTCCCGGAGCAGGTCGTTGATGGAGGTCTTGGAGCGGGTTTGTGCGTCCACCTGCTTGACGATCACCGCGCAGTAAAGCGCCGGGCCCGGCGCGCCGTCGGCCAGCGGCTTGCCCGGAAGCGTGCCCGGCACGACCACCGAATAGGCCGGCACGCGGCCGGTGATGATCTCGCCGGTGTCCCGGTTGACGATCTTGGTGGACGCGCCGAGGAACACGCCCATGGACAAGACCGCGCCCTCCTCGACGATGACGCCTTCGGCCACTTCCGATCTGGCGCCGATGAAACAATTGTCCTCGATGATGACCGGCCCCGCCTGCAGCGGTTCCAGCACGCCGCCGATGCCGATGCCGCCCGACAGGTGGCAATTAGCGCCGATCTGGGCGCACGAGCCCACCGTCGCCCAGGTGTCGACCATGGTGCCGCTGCCCACATAGGCGCCGAGGTTGACGAAGCTCGGCATCAGCACCGCGCCGGGCGCGATATAGGCCGAGCGCCTGACCACGCAGGTCGGGACCGCGCGGAAGCCGGCGGCGCGGAATTCATCATCGCCCCAACCGGCGAATTTGGACGGGATCTTGTCGAACCACGGGCTCTCGCCGCGCACCGGGTCGGTCGGTCCGCCCCGGATCGGGGCCATGTCATAAAGCCTGAAGGACAGCAGCACCGCCTTCTTGGCCCATTGGTGGGTGGTCCACTCACCGTCGATCTTTTCGGCGACCCGCAGTTTGCCGGTGTCGAGAAGATCGAGGGTGTGCTCGACGGCGTCGCGCCCTTCGCCGGTGGTCTTAGGACCGATGCTCTCGCGGTCGTCCCAGGCGCCGTCGATGGCGCGTTCCAGGTCTTGGTAAGCCATAACCTTTGGGTTCTTCGCCTTGTTGTTCCGCCCATTGGCCGTCTTGGCCCGGCGGGAGGCGCAAAGATGGTCGAGAGCCGGGCCGTAGTCAACCTCGCGGCCGGGCCGCGGGCTCGCTTCTAACTGCTGCCGCCGGGCCCTCGTCATGCCGGGGCAGCGCCGCCGGGCGCTGCCCCCGGCGCCTGCCCTGAAACCCGATTAGCGCCCATCGAATTGATTCAATTGGGCCGGAAAGTGCTCCAGCCACCCGGCGAGGTCGTCGGTGACGTGGTGAACGTGATCGAAGTGCCCATGGTTGACGACACCTTCCTCGCCCGGGGTCACCAGCACCGTGGTCATCCCCAACGCCGCCGCCGGCTTGAGGTTGGCCACCGAATCCTCGAACAGGACCGAACGCCCGGGCGTGATGCGGTGGCAGGCGAGGAACCGGTCATAGGTTTCGGGCTCGGGTTTCGGAAGGTAGCCGGCATCTTGGATATCGAAGATGGCCGCGAAATGTCGGGCCACGCCCAAACGCTGGATCACCCGTTCGGCGTGCTCCCGATTGGCGTTGGTGAAGATGACCTTGATCCCGGGAAGGCCGGCCAGTGCGGCGTCGAGCGCCTGGTCGGGCGCGATCACCGTGAGGTCGATATCGTGGACGAATTCGAGATAGGCGGATGGGTCCACCTGGTGGTCATTCATAAGGCCCCGCAGCGTCGTGCCGTAGGTGTGGAAATACTTTTTTTGCAGGCGCCGCGCGTCCTCGTAGGCAAGACCGAGGAGCCCGGCGATGTAGTCCCCCATGCGCCGGTCGATCTGAAGAAAGAGCTGGCATTGGGCCGAATACAGGGTGTTATCGAGGTCGAACACCCAGTGTTCGACCCGCGCCATGCCTGCGCTCTCTGACCTGCCCGCCGGTGATGGGTTCGCCTCCGCCATGGCTGCCAGTGTAGCCGAATTCAAGGATGTCGCGCGCGGCCCGCCCGCAAACCCCGGAATTCGCTTATTTCCGGGCTTGTTCGGTGGGAATGTAACCCTTCATTAAGGGCTCCCGCCCTATTTTTCCCCAGGGGAGGGGTCCCGCAGTCCCCGGGGCGGATCAAGGGTGCCAACGCAGTCATCTGGAACATGGGTGAGACCATCGTCAAACAAGAGACTGGGGATCCCCTGGGCGCCTTGCGCCAGGAACCGTCCGGGGTGGGCTGACATGGCCTCCAATCTCTTCGGGAACCGCCCAACCGACGGTGGATCTTCGGCCGGCGAGCAAGATTTGCCGGCCCTCGATGCCAATCTCCGCGATGCGCTCACGGAATCGCGCCAGCGTTATAAGGACCTGGTCGAGATCTCCAGCGATTTTGCCTGGGAGGTCGGTCCCGAGGGAAGTTTTGTATTCGTGTCGTCCGCCGGGGCCTTGGGATGGAATGCCGATGACCTTCTGGGACGTCCCCCCGAAGACTTCATCCATGGACATCCGGGCGTGGAACCCGACGCCATCACCAACCCCTTTGTTGCCCGTCATCCCATCCAGGACGGCGAGGTTTGGTTCAAGTTGGCGGACGGGTCCGAAGCCTGCCTCGCCATCAGCGTCCGGCCAATCATCGGCCAGGCGGGCGAATGGCTTGGCGCGCGGGGCATCTGTCGGGACGTCACCGAGGACCGGGAACGCGATGCGGCGCTGGCCCGTGCCCATGTGCGGGAACGGCTGCTGGGATACATCATCCGTACCATTCGCGACGAGGTCGATCCCCTGGGCATGATGAACGCCGCGGTCAGGGCGATCTCCCGGGCGTTGACGGCGGAATACGCGGAGATCCACCGGATCGATGACGGACGGCTGTCCGAGGCCGCCCGTTTCGGGAACCGGCCCACCGAAGGGTGGGGCCGCGGTCTCCTGGGCGGGGCGATGGACGCGCCGGGAACGGTGGTTGCCGAGATTGGCGGAGGCTTCGGGTTGGCCTTGGCGACCCAGTACGGCGGCACCGCCAACGGGGCTCTCGTGCTGTGGCGCGCCACCGCCGTCGGTTCCTGGACCGATGACGAGCAGGCGCTCGCCGTAAGCTCTGCCGAGCATCTGGGAATTGCCATCGAACAGGTCGTTCAGCATGAAAAACTCACCCGATGGTCACGCACCGACGGCCTGACTGGCCTTCTCAACCGGCGCAGCTTCGTCGCCGATCTGGTGCGCCGTCACGGTCGCGTGGCGCGGGGCAGCGCGCCCGGTACGCTGATCTATTGCGACCTCGACAACTTCAAGCAAGTCAACGATACCCACGGACATGAACGCGGCGACGCGGCACTTTGCGAGCTGGCCCGCCTGCTGGAAGGCAGCACCCGGGGCGGCGATCTGGTGGCCCGCTTGGGCGGCGACGAATTCGCCTTGTGGCTGGAATCCATCGATGCCCAAAGTGCCGCGTCAAAGGCCCGGGAACTGCTTGGCCGCGCCCAGGTCCTGATTCCGTATTCCGGTGGCCCCGATGCGCCCCTGGGGATGTCCCTTGGCGTCGCGGTCCTGGATTCCGGCAGTGCGGAGAGCCTGGAAGAACTCATGGCGCGCGCCGATTTGGCGATGTATGCGTCGAAGAAAAACGGCAAGGGGATTTTCACCATGGCGCCGCCGGCCGATTCCCCCGGTTCCCCCGAGGTACCCGGCCCATGACGTCTTCTCCCTCCATGGGCGGGCGTCCTGAAGCCGCGGGCGGGCCCCTCGGCTACCTGGAATCCCGCGAACTGGCACGGCATCCCGACGTTGCCGAGCGCCGGCGGCTCGCGGCGCGCACCGACGTGCGCCCGGAAATTCTCTATTACCTGGCCGAGGACCCGTCTGCCCTCGTGCGGCGTGAAATCGCCGTCAACGAGGCGACGCCCGCCCATGCAGACGTTTTGCTTGCACGCGACGGCGACGAGGTGGTGCGCTGCGAGCTAGCACGGAAGATTGCCCGTCTGGCCCCCCATCTCAGCGCAAATGCCCGTGAGCAGATCTGGGCGGTGACCGTGGAAGCGCTTGAAATCCTCGCCCAGGATCAGCTTGCCAGGGTGCGCCAGGCGCTGGCCGAGGCTCTGAAGGACGTGGCCGAGGTGCCGAACCACATCATCCAGCGTCTGGCCCGCGACGTGGAGCAAGCGGTCTGCGCCCCGGTTCTCGAATTCTCACCGCTGCTGACCGACGACGACCTGCTCGAGATCATCGAATCCAGCGGCGTCAGCGGCGCCGTATCGGCCATTTCCAGGCGGGCCGACGTGTCCGGCGCCGTCTCCGATGCCCTCGCCCACACCCTAGACGAGGACGCGGTCGCTCAGCTTCTTGCCAATCCCTCCGCCCAGATCAGGGAGGAGACGCTGGATTGGATCGTCGAGTGTTCACGGGAGGTCGGAACCTGGCAGATGCCCCTGGCGAGACGCCCTAAACTGCCCCGGCGTGCCGTCCGCAGGCTCGCGGAATTCGTGGCCAATGCGGTTCTGGCCATGCTTCACCGCCGTGACGACCTCGATGCCGACACCGCCGACCTCATCGACAAGGCCGTGCGCGAGCGCATGGCAGATCAGCCGCCGCCGTTGGACGACGCGGACCAAGGTGGCGCCGATCGCACGTCCGGCCCGGAGCCCGCCGCGGAAATCGTCCAAAGGCTCTATGCCAGCGGCAAACTCGACGACGGGCGCCTCGATATGGAACTCCTCAGCGGCAACCGTGCCTTTATCACCCACGCCCTGTCCCTGATGGCGGGGATACCCCCGGCCTTGGTCACGCGCATCGCCGATGCCCGCAGCGCCAAGGCGATTACCGCGATGGCTTGGAAGGCGGGTCTCAAGATGCGCTTCGCCATCAAACTCCAGGCGCGCTTCGGCAACGTGCCGCCACGGGAAATTCTCCAGGCCAAGGACGGGGTCGACTATCCCCTCTCCGAAGACGATATGACCTGGCAGCTCGATTTCTACGCGGGGTAGGAGGTAGACCGCGTCCTAATCCGCGCGGATCAGGGTGCCGACGCCGGCGTCGGTGAAGATTTCCAGAAGAAGCGCGTGGGGGATGGTGCCGTCGATGATGACGGCGGCGTCGACGCCTCCGCCCACGGCATGCATGCAGGTTTCCACCTTGGGGATCATACCGCCGTTGACGACGCCGTCGGCGATCAGCTGGCGCGTCTGCGACACGGTTAGCTCGGGGATCACATTGCCCGACGCATCCATGACGCCGGGCACGTCGGTCAAAAGCAGGAACCGCGTCGCGCCGACGGCGGTGGCGATGGCGCCCGCCGCGGTGTCGGCGTTGATGTTGTAGGTTTCGCCCTTGGGGCCGATGCCGATGGGCGCGATCACCGGGATGATGTCGGATTCCCCGAAACTCTCGAGCACATGGGGGCGGATCAGGGTCGGCTCGCCGACGAATCCGAGGTCGAGAATCTTTTCGATGTTGGAATCCGTTTGGCGGTGCGTGCGGCGCATTTTCTTCGCTTGAATCAGATTGGCGTCCTTGCCCGACAGGCCCACCGCGTTGCCGCCGGCAGCGTTGATGGTGGTGACGATTTGCTTGTTGATGGACCCCGACAACACCATCTCGACGATTTCCACGGTGTCCCGGTCGGTCACCCGCAGCCCGTCGATGAAAGAGCTCTTGATCTTGAGCCGCTCCAGCATTTTGCCGATCTGCGGGCCGCCGCCGTGGACCACCACCGGGTTGATCCCCACCTGCTTGATCAGCACCACGTCGCGGGCGAAACACTCGGCAAGGTCTTCATCGCCCATGGCGTGGCCGCCGTACTTGATGACGAAGGTCTCCTCCGAATAGCGGCGCATGTAGGGAAGGGCCTCGGACAGGGTCCGTGCCTTTTCCAGCCAGCTGGGGTGAGGTTGATGCTTTTTCTGGGCCATGGCGCGCGAACTTTAGTGCACTATCCGGCCAAATGGAACCGTTGGCCCCGGCAACGCCCTAGCCCGGTTGCCGGGGCGCCGCCAAGCCGGCGACCAGCGCGCGGAGCTCGGCAATCCCGGCGCCGGTCCGGGCCGAGGTCACGACGATGTCCGGGTGCGCCGCGGGATGCTTGGCGATCTCGGCCGAGATATCGCCCGCCAGCGCCGCCAGTTCCCGTGCTTCCATCTTGTCGGCCTTGGTCAGCACCAGAAGGTAGCTGACCGCCGCTTGGTCCAGCGCCGCCATCACCTTGCGGTCGCCGGCGCCGATGCCGCGCCGCGCATCGATCAACAGCAATACCCGGCGCAAGCAGGGGCGGCCCTCGAGATAGAGCATCACCAGCCGCGTCCAGGCCCGGGCACGTACCTTGGAAGCCCGGGCATAGCCGTAGCCCGGCAGGTCGGCCAGCACCAGCCGCCCGCCGAGATCGAAGAAGTTGATCTGCTGGGTGCGGCCCGGCGTCGCCGAGGTGCGCGCCAGCGCCTTGCGCCCGGTAAGCGCGTTGATCAGGCTCGATTTACCGACATTGGAGCGCCCCGCGAAGGCGACCTCGTCGTGGCCCGGTGGCGGCAGCTGCTCTGCCGTCACGGCGCCGGCGATGAAATCGCACGCGCCCGCGAACAGTTTGCGCGCGGCTTCCATAGCGGCTTCGTCGATGTCAGGCTTGTGGTTCACCCCGGCCTCTCCGGGAAGTGCTCTAGGTTTTTCCCGGTGCTCTCTGCCCCGGCGCCACCCCCATGCGTTTCATGATGATGTATTGCTGGGTCATGGACAAAGCATTGTTCCAGGCCCAATAGATCACCAGGCCGGCGGGGAAGGGGGCCATGATGAAGGTGAAGAAGATGGGCATGAGCATGAAGATTTTGGCCTGCACCGGATCCGGCGGCGCCGGGTTCAGTTTCATCTGCAGGAACATGGATACCCCCATGATCAGGGGCCAGATGCCGATGGAGATGAAATCGGGGATCATGGCGGGGACCCCGAACGGCAGCAGGCCGAACAGGTTGATGATCGAGGTCGGGTCCCGCGCCGACAGGTCCTGGATCCAGCCGTAGAACGGCGCGTGGCGCATCTCGATGGAGATGAACAGCACCTTGTACAGCGCGAAGAAGACCGGAATCTGGATGATGATGGGCAGGCAGGAGGCGGCCGGATTGACCTTTTCCCGCTTATACAACGCCATGGTTTCCGCGCTCAGCTTCTGCTTGTCGTCGCCGAAGCGCTCCTTCATTTCCATGACCTTGGGCTGCAGCTTCTTCATTTCGCTCATGGAGCGGTAGGACTTGTTGGCCAGCGGGAAGAATAGGATCTTGACGATTACCGTGACCGCCAGGATGGCGAGCCCGAAATTGCCGAGGAACTTGAAAAAGAAGTCCAGCACGTAGAAAAATGGCTTGGTCAGGAAATAGAGCCAGCCGAAATCGATCGCCCGGTCGAACAGGGCAATGCCCAGTTTTTCGGAATACTGGTTCAGCAAATTCAGCTTCTTGGCGCCGGCGAAGACATGGGATTTGGCCGTGGCGTTGCCGCCCGGGGCGATGGTGAGCGGCACCCCCACGAACTCCACCTGGTACTTGTCCGATTTGTCCTTGGACGTCCAGTGCCGGAAGCGGGCGGTCATCTTGGCCTTCTGGTCAGGCACCAGGGCGGCCAACCAATACTTGTCGGTGATACCGATCCAGCCACCCCGGGAGGCCTTGTCGATCTGGCCTTCATCGACCAGGTCGCTGTAATCCAGTTCCTCCAGTACCTCGTTAAACACGCCCAAAGGCCCTTCGTGGAGAATATAGAACCCGGTTGTCTCGGGTGTGCCGGTGCGATTGATGAGCCCGTAAGGGGTCAGCGTCACCGCCTTGGCGCCGCGATTATCGACCCGTTGGGTAACCGTGAACATATAGTTTTCGTCGACCGCGATGGTGCGGGTGAAGCGAAGCCCCTGGCCGTTGTCCCAGGTGAGACGCAAGGGCGCCCCCGGCCCCAGGCGCCGGCCCGACGCCTTCCACAAGGTATCGAGACCCGGCAGGGGGACGGACTTGTTTCCACCGATCCAGCCGTGCGCCGCATAATAAGCATTGGCCGATCCGCTCGGCGCCAGAAGGCGGATGGGGTCTGAGTTGGGGTCGGTGGTCTGGCGATAGGTCTTCAGGATGATGTCGTCGATCCGCCCGCCCTTCAAGGAGACGGATCCTGTTATCAGCGGGGTTTCCAGCGTCACCCGCAGCCCTTGGATGACCAGTCTCGCGCTAGGTCTTACGGGACCGCCCGGCGCCATGGCCTGAGACGCCGGCGCGCCCGGTGTCGCGCGTGGAGGGCTGGGCAGCCGGGTGTCGGGCTGCTGTTGCGGCTGGGCCGCCGGCGCCGGCGTTTGCCCGGGCGCGGTTCGCGGCGCCTGGGGTTGATCGCGATCCTGGGCCGTGGTCGTGGCGGCCTCCTGCTGGCGCGCGCGTTCGGCCTCCACCTTGGGCCGCTCCCAGAAATACTGGAAGGACACCATGATCATGACCGAGGCGACGATGGCGAGCAGCAGATTTTTCTGATTGCTCATCACCGCCCCCGATGCCCCCAGGGGAGGTCCCGGTAGGACCATTGGTCGGGCACCGGGTCGGAACCGTAATCGCCCCAGGGATGGCAGCGCAACAGCCGGCGCCCGGCAAGCAATGCCCCCTTGATCGGACCGAACCGTTTGAGGGCCTCGATGCCGTAGGCCGAACAACTGGGATTGTAGCGGCAGGTGGTGGGGAACAGCGGCGCGATCAATAGCCGGTAGCCCCAAATCAATGCGATGCCGAAAAATGCCGCCGAACGCGCCGCCGCCCAGGCGCCCCTGGCGATGAACTTTTGGATCTCTTTCATTTCACGCTTGCCGCTTCCACTGCATTGTCACGTCTTCGGTCGTTATACAGATCGAGCCGCTTGAGCGCACCCGTCAAGTCCCGGACCAGGGCCGCATAGGGCCGATCCAGGGTCGCCCGGCGGGCGATCAACACGTAATCGCAACCGGACGCCGCGGCGCCGGGAAGGACCGCCGCCGCGGCCGCCCGCAGCCGCCGCTTGGCGCGGTTGCGCTGGACCGCGCCGCCGACCCGCCGCGAGGCGGTGAACCCGACGCGAATGTCGCACCCCTGGTCACGCGGCCGGGCTTGCAAAACAAGCCCCGGGGCCGCCGCTTTCAGTCCCGACCCCGCGACGGCCAAGAATTCCGGGCGCCGTTTGAGGCGGGAAAGCGCCATCATCATACCGGAAATCAGGATAGGTCAGGCCGACAAGCGCTTGCGGCCCTTCTTGCGCCGGTTCGCAAGGATCCGGCGACCGGCCACGGTTGCCATGCGTGAGCGAAAACCGTGGCGGCGCTTGCGGACCAGTTTGGAGGGCTGAAAAGTGCGTTTCACGTCGCGCTCCGGTTACTTGACCATCGTTTAAACAGGCCCGCTGTATAAGGATTCGCGGCCCCGAAGTCAATCCGCATCGCG
>JAPUGG010000293.1 GCA_027292975.1 Alphaproteobacteria bacterium
TCAAGGCATTGGATCGCCGGGGGCCGGCACCGCGTCGTCCCCCTCCATGATCATCTGGCCCCAGGTCGTCGCCGCCACATCCCAGACCATGCCGTGATGGGCCACGGCGCCAAGCAGGTTGCGGTACTGACGCTCCAGAGGTTGCCCGGAGAAAAGCGCCCGTCCTCCCGCGGCATTGAACACCCGGGTGCCCGCCTTGAGTGAAAGCTGGCAGGCAAAAGCCGCGTTACGCCTGGCGGTGGCTAGTTGCATAGCGGTGAGTTTTTCGCCCGCCTCCAGAACCTTCTGGGCCTCCCGGATGGTCCCGAGATAAAGCGCTTCCGCCGCATCCACTTCCGCGGCTGACCGGGCGGCAATGATCTGGGTGCTCTGCTTTTGGGCGATGGGGATGCCGCGGGATTTGCGTGGCCGGGTATAGGCGATCCAGTCTTCGACCAGGCCACGCGCTATGCCCACGGAAAGGGCGGCGAAGCCGGCCGAGGTGATGCCACCGCGCGGCGTACGGTAGACGGCGGCCTTGTTGACCGCTTGGCCGGGATTGACGCCGAGCCGCGCCTTGGGGCCATGGAGGAACCGGTGGGACGGCACGAAGGCATCGGCGACCTCGAAGCTCTTGGACCCCGTCCCGGCCAGGCCCATCACGAACCAATCGTCGATCACGGTGATATCGGCCTTGGGCACCAGGAAGAAATGTGGCCCGTCGAGATCGTCGCCGTCCTCGATGAAACCGCCGCAGATATGCCAATCGCAATAATCGATGCCGCTAGAGAACCCATGGCGCCCGGAAAAGCGCCAGCCGCCCTCGGTCGGCCGCGCCCGGCCCGTGGGATCGAAGGCGGCGGAGACCAAAACGTCGTGGTCGTCGCCCCAGACGTCGTCCTGGGCCTCGGGCGGGAAGGTCGAGACCATCTGCGCGTGATCAGCGCAAATCCGATGAATCCAGGCCTGGGAACCGCAGGCGGCGGCCAGGATCTGGGAGACCTCGCACAATATGTCCCAGCCCATCTCATATCCCGAATAGCGCTGGGGCATGGACATCCGGATCAACCCCGTGCGGCGGTAATCGGCGATGGTCTCGGCGGGCACCATGCGCGCCTGATCGCAGGCCTCGGCGCGGGCGCGCAGGCCCGGGACCAGCGCCCTGGCCCGGTCCAGAAACTCTTCGCGCGTCGGGTTCGTCGCTTGGGTCTTAAGCGTTGCCATCGGTCTCCAATCCAAAATGCTAGGGTGAATCTTCGGGTGCGAGGATGATCTTTCCATAACTGGCGGCCAATGTCTCCCAATTGACGCCGTGCTGGGCGGCCGCACCGATCAGGTTGCGGTATTGGCGCTCCAGGGACTGGCCCTGGAACAGGGCGCGGCCGCCCGCGGCATTGAACAGCCTTGTGCCCGCCTCCAGCGACAGCTTGCACGCGAAGCCGACATTGCGCCTTGAGGTCGCGAGCTCGATCTCCGAGAAGCTTTCGCCGGCTTCCAGCTTGCGCTGGGCGTTGCATATGATGGTGAAATAGAGCAGGTGCGCGGCCTCGATCTCGGCGCTCGCCTGGGCCGCCAGCACCTGCACGCTCTCCTTGGCGGCGATGGCAACGCCCCGGGATTTGCGCGGCCGCGTGTAATCGAGCCAATCGGCGAGCACCCCCCGGGCGATGCCCACGGTCAGCGCCGCGAACCCCGTGGTGGTGATGCCGCCGCGCGGCGTGCGATAGACCGGCGCGGTGTTGACCACGGTGCCGGGGCCCCGGCCGTCACGGGCCAGGCGGACATCGAGGATCCGGTGTTCGGGCACCAAGGCGTCGGCGACCACGAAGCTCTTGGAACCGGTGCCGCGGAGCGCCATGGTGTGCCAATCGTCGATGATCTCGATATCGCTCCGCGGCACCAGGAAGAAGAAGGGCCCGTCGAGCCCGTCCCCCACTTCCTTGAAGCCGCCGCAGATGTGCCAGTCGCAATGGTCGATGCCGCTGGAAAAGCCGTGACGCCCTGAAAAGAGATAACCGCCATCGACCGCCCGGGCGCGGCCCACGGGGTCGAAGGCGGCCGAGATCAGGACGTCGTGGTCGCCGCCCCAGACGTCCTCCTGGGCCTCGGGCGGGAAGGTCGCCAGGATTTGCGCGTGGCCGGTGCAGATCCTCTGGATCCAGGCCTGGGAGCCGCAGGCCGCGGCGAGGATTTCGGTGATCTCGCACAGCACGTCCCAGCCCATTTCCTGACCGCCGTAACGCTTGGGCTGGATCATGCGGATCAGCCCGGTCTGCCGGTAATCATCTATGGTGGCGATGGGGACCCGACGCTCCTCCTCCGCCTGGGGGGCGCGTTGGCGCAAGCGCGGCGCGATCTCCCGGGCGCGGGCGATGATCTCCGCGCGGGTGACCTCGGGCCCGGCGCCGCCCTCGGCCGGTTCGGCGGTCATGACGCGCGCCGCCCAAATCCCCAGCAGCGCTGATGGAATTCGCCGCGAAAAGGTAATCTTCGGGTGACCAATGTCATTGCCCCATTTGAGAGGTCACGACTAATCCTTGGGCGTGAGGGTCCAGGTCCTGTTGTCCAGGCTGATCTCGCCATGGGCGAAACTGATCGAAAGGCTCAAACACCCCTCGTTGCGCTGCCACGGGGTCAC
>JAPUGG010000294.1 GCA_027292975.1 Alphaproteobacteria bacterium
CATGGCGCCCATGGTATCGCCGTGATAGCCGCCTTGGAAGCAGACGAAGCGGGTGCGCCCGGCCTCGCCGGCGTTGACCCAGTATTGCAGCGCCATCTTCATGGCCACCTCGACCTCCACCGAACCGGAATCGGAGAAGAACACCCGGTCGAGATCGCCGGGCGTGATCGCCGCCAAGCGCCGGGCCAGGCGCAACGCCCCTTCATGGACCAGGCCCCCGAACATGACGTGGGGCATGACCCGGGCTTGATCGGTCATGGCGGCGACCATATGGGGATGGTTGTAGCCATGGCAGGCGGTCCACCAGGACGCCATGCCGTCGATCAATTCGCGCCCGTCGGCGAGGTGAATGTGGACGCCGTCGGTCCTCCTCACCGCCAGCGGCGGCTCTTCCACCCCCATCTGGGTATAGGGCAGCCAGATATGGGCGAGCCCGGCTTCGAACCAGCCGGGCGCATCGGCCGCCGTCGCCGGCGCCTTCACGCCCGAGGCGTCATGGGCTTGAGGCCGAGCCGGTCGAACAGAGCCCGATCCTCGGCCCCGGCGGGGTTGGGCGTGGTCAGCAGCTTTTCGCCGTAAAACACCGAATTGGCGCCGGCGAAAAAAGCCAGCGCCTGGGTGGCTTCGTCCATCTCCAGCCGGCCGGCGGCAAAGCGGACCACCGAGGCCGGCATCATGATCCGCGCCGTGGCGATGACCCGCACGAAATCGATCCCATCGATGGTCTGGTTATCGGCCAAGGGTGTGCCTTCGATGGCCACCAGCAAGTTGATGGGCACCGATTGGGGATGGGCGGGCAGATTGGCCAGCGTCACCAGCATGGAAGCCCTGTCGGCGACCGATTCGCCCAATCCCAGGATCCCGCCGCAACAGACTTGGATGCCCGCCTCACGGACACGGGCCAGGGTATCGAGCCGGTCTTGGTAGGTCCGGGTGGTGATGATCTCGCCGTAGAATTCCTCCGAAGTGTCCAGGTTGTGGTTGTAGTAATCGAGCCCCGCCGCGGCCAGGCGCCGGGCCTGGTCGCCGTCGAGCATGCCCAGTGTCACGCAGGTCTCCATGCCGAGCCCCTTGACCGCCGCCACCATGTCCAAGACGCTATCCAGTTCATGATCCTTGGGCGCGCGCCAAGCCGCCCCCATGCAGAAGCGCTGGGCGCCCGCCGCCTTGGCAACCGTAGCCTTGGCCACCACCTCATTGAGCCCCATCAGTTTCTTGGCTTTGAATCCGGTCTCATAGCGGGCCGACTGGGCGCAGTATTTGCAGTCCTCCGGGCAACCCCCGTCCTTGACGTTGAGCAGGGTCGAGAGCTGCACCTCGTTGGCATCGAAATAGCGCCGGTGCAGGCCATGGGCGCGGTAGAGAAGATCGTTGAACGGAAGTGCGAAAAGCGCCTCGGCCTCGGCCCGGGTCCAGTCGTGGCGGATATCGGCCGGCGCATGGGGGGGATGGTCAAGGGCATGTGAAGCCATGGAACGCGGTCCTCTCGCGAGTGTCCCCGCAGCCTAGAGCATTACCCGGCCAAATTGAACCAAATGACTGGGATGATTTTGCCCCAAAGCTCCGCGCCCTTGGCGGGCGATTGGGGCTATGATCGGCCGATGACCAACGCGCTGGACGATTTCGCCCGGGATAAGCTCGCGGCCATCGAGGCGGCCACCCTGACCCGGCGCCTTAAGCCGACGGTAAGGCAGGCGGGCGGCGGCGTCCGGCGGGGGCCGTCTCGGCTGCTTTCGTTCTGCGACAACGATTACCTCGGCCTTTCCCAGCACCCCGCACTCAAACGCGCGGCCATGGACGCCACCGAGCGTTTCGGCGCCGGCGCCGGCGCCTCAAGGCTGGTGACCGGCGACAACCCCCTCTACCAGGCGCTGGAGGCACGGCTCGCGCGAATCAAGGGAACCGAGGCGGCGATCGTCTTCGGATCGGGCTATCTCGCCAATATCGGCATCATTCCCACCCTGGTCGGCGCCGACGACCTGATCGTCGCCGATGAATTGGTGCATGCCTGCCTGCACGCCGGCGCCCGCCTGGCCCGCGCCGAAATCCTGTTGTTCCGGCACAACGACGCCGAGGATTGCCAAAGGCTGCTTGGCCTGGCGAGGCGCAACCACCGCCATTGCCTGATCCTGACCGAGGGGGTCTTTTCCATGGACGGCGACCGGGCGCCGGTGGCCGCCCTCGGCGCCGCCGCCCGGGCGCATGACGCCTGGCTTTTAGTGGATGACGCCCATGCGTTGGGGGTGATCAACGGGGGGCGGGGCAGCGGTTTCACGGACGGCGAAAGGCTCCCCGTGGAGCTCCAGATGGGGACCTTGTCCAAGGCCGTCGGCGCCTATGGCGGCTATCTCGCGGCGAGCCGGCCGGTGATCGAGCTGATCGTCAACCGGGCCCGCAGCCTGATCTACACCACGGCGCTGCCGCCCGGCACCCTTGCCGCCGCCGAAAAAGGCCTGGAGCTGATCGAGAGCGACCCCGGACTGGTCGCTAAGCCGGTGGCCCGGGCCCGGGCCTTCACCCAGGCGCTTAACCTGCCGGCGGCGGTTAGCGCCATCGTGCCGCTGATTCTCGGAGACGAGGCGCGGGCGCTCGACGCCGCGGATCGCCTCGCCCAACGCGGTTTCCTGGTCACCGCCATACGCCCGCCGACGGTGCCGGACGGATCCTCGCGGCTGCGCTTCACCTTTTCCGCCGAGCACCGGGAGGAGGACGTCGCGGCCCTAGCCGAAGCGGTCCGGGCGCTCGGCCTCGGTGCGCCTTAGAGTTATGGGGCAGGGGCTTTTCGTCACCGGCGCGGGAACCGAGATCGGCAAGACACTGATCGCCGCGGCGCTGGTGCACCAACTGGTCTCCAGGGGCCAAGCGGTCCGTGTCCTCAAGCCGGTGATATCCGGGTTCGATCCCACCCAGCCCGAGATGAGCGATACCGGCCGGCTTTTGACGGCCGCCGGCATCGAAGTGACCGATCAGGCCATCGCCCGCGCCTCGCCCTGGCGGTTTGCCGAGCCCATCGCCCCCAACATGGCGGCCAACCGCGCCGGCGCCCCCATCGACCTCGATAAGGTGGTGGCCCACTGCCGGGCGGGGCTGAGCGGCGACGGGGTGTTGGTTATCGAGGGCGTCGGCGGGGTCATGGCACCGATCACCGACCAGGCGACGGTGTTGGACTGGATGGCGGCGCTCGGCTTGCCCACGGTCCTGGTGGGCGGTTCTTACCTCGGCGCCATCTCCCACACCCTGAGCGCGGCGGCGGTTTTGGTCGACCGCGCCATCCCGCTTTGCGGCGTGGTGGTCAGCGAATCCGCGGACCAGCCCGTGCCACTGGCCGAGACCAGCGCCGCCGTCGTGGGTTTTTTGCCGCACATTCCGGTGATCGGGGTGCCGCGCATACCCCTGCGCCCGCGGCCCTGGGAAGCCGTGCCCGACCTCACGGCGCTGGTCGATCTTCCCGAGACCCTGTAATCCCCATGGCGGGGCAGACAAAAAGGCTTGACCATCGAAAATATTATATGTATATACAGTTATTATGACCGATGCCGATCGTCACCAAGCGAGCCTCATGGACCCGGCCGAGGGATGCCTGGGATTTGCCCTCAACAAGGCCGCCCGGTCGGTCACCCGCTACTACAACGATGCCCTGGCGGGCGCGGGCATGACCATCACCCAGTTCACGTTGCTGACCGTGGTCCAAAGAACCGGGCCGACCACCATTGCCGCGATCGCCGCCAGGACCGGGACCGATGCCACCACCTTGAGCCGCAACCTCGGTATATTGGCCAAGGCCGGGCTCGTGCGGATGACGCCGGGGGAAGACCGGAGGGAACGGCAGGTCTCTTCCACGCGTAAGGGAAGCGACCGCCTCAAGCACGCCCACGGGCTGTGGCAGGGCGCACAGGGCCGCCTCCTCAAGGGCCTTGGGGAAAGCAAGGCCCGGCAAGTGCTGGCGCTCTTATCGGGGTTGCCGGGATCGCTGGATTCACTCACTGTCACTAAGGGCTGAGAACGCCGGCAAAAAATTTTGGTTAATCAAATGTATATACATGTTAATCCACCCACCCTCAAACAAGGAGAAATCCCATGACACCATCAACTGCCCTCGAAATTCACCAAGCGGGGGAACGCCCCGAGCTTCAATCCGAGCACAGGACAAGCTTCCCGGGCACGGCGAACCCGCCTGTCTGGCCCTGGATCCTTGTTCTTGGAACCTGGTTTGCGCTGGCCGCAATCGCGGCCATGAGCGGCGTCATGAAACCGGCCCCCGGTGCACCGCCCGCCGTCATTCTGGGAATGATTCTCGTCCCCGTTCTTGCCGCCTGGTTGCTGTGGCGCGTGTCACCGGCCTTGCGACGGGCGGTCCTCGGCCTCGATCTCGGCCTGCTCACCGCCATGCAGGGCTGGCGCGTCATCGGTGCGGTGTTCCTGGTTGCCTTTGACGCCGGAAACCTGCCTGGGGTATTCGCCTTTCCCGCCGGGATTGGCGATAT
>JAPUGG010000295.1 GCA_027292975.1 Alphaproteobacteria bacterium
CATCGACGCCCTTCTTTACTCCTGAGGTCCACCATGCTGCCCCTTACCCTCGATGACGCCGTCGCCCGCGCCGATGATCTTCTGCAAAGCGTGATCGCGGATTATCCCAAGCATCTGGAGACAACCTTCGCGGAAATGGAAGGATCCGCCCGGTCCCGGCAGTGGATGGACATCCAGATCGCCGCCCATGACCTGAAAGGCCAGGCGGCGACCCTCGGTTGGCCGATCATCGGGTTGGTGGCGCGTTCTCTCGAAGCGGCGATCAGGACCAGGGACAAAACCCATTTCGAGGAAGCCGTGCGAGTCCACGTGGATTGCATGCGGCTTTGCCTGGCTACCAATATCAGAAAACCCATTCCCGCCGCCGCCCGGTTCCTCGAAGAACTCGCGGCTCTCGTCGCGCGTATGGGTAAAAGCGCGGTCGAGGCCGGTTAACCCGGAGGCCTAAACCATCAGCAGCCCCACCCCCGGACCACCCCCGGAAAACGGGCTGCCGAGCACCTTGCGTCAAATCCGTGGATTGCTATTCTAAGGCGATGGATCACCTAGAGCACTTCCGGGCCAAATTGAATCAATTTGATGGGTGCTCATGGGCTTCCAGGGTAGGCGCGGTCCGAAGCGCGATGCGGTGTATCGGGCGTCATGCGAAGCGTGCATTCGCACGACGGCCGCAACGCACCCTGGTAGCCGTCGTGCGAATGCACGCTTCGCATGACGAACCCCACCGCGGGCCGGGTGCTTTTATCCCAAGGCGTCGCGGAAGGCCGTTGGAAACTCCAACGGCGCGATGCCGTGGGCGAGGGGAGTTCCGTCGTCGCCGGGCATTCCCCACAGGCATCCTCCTATGGGCCGGCCTTATCCTCGTCGCGGCCACCGGCCCCGCTCATGCCCAGGAGGACGTTCTCGCGCCCGGGGTGCGCCACGATGTCCTCAAGCATCGACTCAACCTCGCCATCCGCGGCAAGTTGCCCAAGCAGACCATCGACATCATCGCCCAGCTTCGCAAGACGCGCTTGGGCGTCAGTGGGGAGACGCTTTTCTACGAAGCCCATGCCCATTACCAGTTGAAGAACTGGACCGCCGCCTACCGCGGCCTGGTGGCCTATCTCAATTCCGTGGGGCGCAAGGGCCGCAATTACAAAACCGGCATCGGCTTGTTCGTGGAGACCGAACGCGAGATCAAGAAGAAGCGCCGCATGTCCAAGGATCTGGCCCGGGCGGACAGGATTTGGACCATCGCTTCGGCGGCCTATGATCGCGTGTCGAATCAGAGGAATGCCTGGAAGGAAAAGGTGAAAACCTTCGGCGGCCCCAAAGACGACATGGCCTGGGCCATGGCCCGTCGCGCCAAGGGAGGGTTCCTGATCGGGGGGACCTTCGAACAAACGGCCGACAAAAAGAACAGGCGGAAAGCCGGGCGCGACATGGGCATCATGGCATTGAGCCGCGACGGCCGCATGGCGTGGAACCGCATCGTTATCGGACCGGCGAAGGACGGTTCGATCAGGTCCCTGACGGCGCTTCCAAAGGGCGGATTTCTGGTCGGAGGCGTGCATAGGGGATTTCAGATCGCGGCGCGGATCGACGCCAACGCCGTCCCCATCCGCGACCATAACGGGGACCCTTGGGTCAGCGGCTATGCCCGTTCTAAGGACGGCGCCGGCGGGGTTGTTCTGCGCGCCGGAAAGGCGGGCTTCATCGCCATCGGCGCCGAGATCATCGTCAAGGACGGCAAGAACCCGCGCCTGCCTTTCGCCGTGCGCTTGTCCAAGGACGGAAAATCCCTGGGCAAGACGGTCTATACCGGCGAGGCGGCGCGTTTCTGGCATGACATCCCCGATGCCGTCGCGTTGCCCGGCGGCGATATCGTCGCCGTCGGGGAGACCCGCCCCCAAGCGGTTTGGGATACCCGTTCGGGCATGGGCTATATGTTGCGGATCACGCCGGATGGGAAGCTCGTCTGGGCACGGCGGATTCCGGCCCAAGGCAAGGGCGACCTCCGGTTTTCGGCGGTGGCCCGCGCCCATGGCGGAGGCGTGATCGTCGCCGGCCATCAAGGCGGGCGGTTGTTCCTCTTCAAAGCCGGCGCCGATGGTCACGAGCTTTGGCGCAAAACCATCGCCCATCGTGACCTCATGCCCGCGGCCGCGCGGGAACTCTGTACCATCGGGCGATTGGCGTCCTTGGTGAAGGAGATCCAAAAGCAGAAAAAACGGGCCCAGCCCAAGCCCGGGCGGGTGGCCGCGGTTCGCGGGCTGGCCTGTCGATTGGGAACGCCCTTCGTGTCCGCGGCAGCCGTTTTGGCCCGAAAAAACGGCTATCTCGTCCTCGCGTTCCAGGGACGCGGGAATCGCAAAAAGACGGATATTCGACTGATCGCCATGGACAACTCAGGCAAGATTTCTTGGGACAGGATTTACGGCCATGACGGCTTTGATCTTGCCACCAGCGCTTTGGCGACCGAAGACGGCGGCACCATCATCGCCGGCGCCACCGATTCCATCGGGGCGGGCGGACGCGATTTTCTCATCTTCAAGATCGACAGGTCGGGCGCGTTCGCGCCATGGACCAAGCTCGGCCCACCGGCCATGCCAAGCCCTAAGCCGGCCAAAGCGAAATCCCTCACCCCCGCGCCTGGCGCAAAATCGCCTGAAAAACCCAAGCCAGAACCGGCGCCGAAGTCGGAGCCCGCGGCCAAGAGCGACGGCGACGGGAAGACCGAGACGCCCCCGGAAAAACAAGCCGGCGACGAGGAGACCAAGACGCCCGCGGCCAAGAGCGACGGCGACGGGAAGACCGAGACGCCCCCGGAAAAACAAGCCGGCGACGGGGAGACCAAGACGCCCCCGGAAAAACAAGCCGGCGACGGGGAGACCGAGACAGCCCCGGAAAAACAAGCCAAGGTGAAAGAAAATTCAACCGAAGACGATTCCCCCGAAGTTAAGCCCCCCCCGGACAGCGCCTCACCGGCGGCCAAGAAAGGGGAGGACCCGCCCGATACCTCCTTCGGCGAGATTTTCGGCTCCATTTTCGGCGGCGGTGACTCGGCGGAGGAAGGCCAGGAATCCGAACCCAGCGAGAAAAAGAGCACTCCACCCGCGCAGATCCGCACCCCATAAGCCCCATCGCCGGCCGGTTCGCCCACCCATATATTTGTCCGGCCGGGCGCGAA
Organism: Alphaproteobacteria bacterium; assembly: GCA_027292975.1. Lineage (GTDB taxonomy): Bacteria > Pseudomonadota > Alphaproteobacteria > SMXQ01 > SMXQ01 > SMXQ01. The sequence continues at coordinate 3,173 of JAPUGG010000295.1, forward strand.
TGTGATCTAATACCGCCCCGCACCGGAGCGAGGCCGGCGTTGGCTTTGCCGCGGCACCGCGTGGTAATGGTTATGGCCGGAGTTAACGTGACAGACCCCGAAAAGAACCTGCGTTCATATTCTATTCCATCGGCGGATCGGCCCTGAGTGCCGCCGAAACCCTTGCCCGGTTCGCGGCCGACCTCCGCTACGAGGACTTGCCGGTTGGCGTCGTCGGGCGGGCCAAAGACTGCATCTTAGATTCCATCGGCGTCGCCATCTTCGGCAGCCACCTGCCCTGGAGCCAGGCCATCCTGGCCCATGTGTCGCGCTATGGCGCGGGCGGCCCGGCGACGATCCTCGCTGCCGGCGGAAAGACCGCGCAAACGCCCTTTGCCGCGCTGGCCAATGGCGCGTTCACCCACGCCTTCGAGTTGGACAACCTGCGCCAGCCCGGCGCCGGGGTCCATGCCGGGGCGGCCATCGCCATGCCGGCCCTGGCGGTCGCCCAGGAGGTGGGCGCCGATGGGCGCGACCTGATTCGCGCCTTCGTAGCCGCGACCGAAGTGATGTTTAGGATCGGCGCGGCCTCCCTGCATACGCCGGAAAGGCGCGGTTTCCACGAGCCCGGCCTGACCGGGACGTTCGGCAGCGCCCTAGCCTCGGGGTTGCTGATGGGGCTTGACCAGGAGAGATTGGTCAATGCCTTGGGCATCGCCGGGTCCCTTTCATCGGGATTGTTGGAATTCGCCAAGTCCGGGGGCGGCATGGTTAAACGGCTGCATCTCGGGCGCGCGGCAGAGGGCGGCGTGTTGGCCGCGAGTCTGGCGCGCGACGACTTCACCGGCCCGTCTTCGGTGCTCGACGGCGAATTCGGTTTCCTCAACGTGTTTTGCACCGAGGCCGCGCCCGATTTGTTGACCGCCGGGCTGGGCCAGGAGTTCGAGACGCTCAATATCTGCATCAAGCGCTACCCCTGCCACGTCACCGCCCATACGCCGGTGCAGTCGCTCCGCGAATTGATGGCCGAGCATGGGTTTGCCGGCGACGACGTGGAAACCATCAAGGTCGGGGCCTCCTCCAAGGTCCTGAGCCACCACGACATCCCCGAACCCGGCGACATCATGGGCGCCCAGTACAGCGTGCCGTTCTGTCTCGCCATCGCGCTCTACCTCGATCCCGAGGATGCCGCCAACTTCACCGACGGCACCGTGAGCAACCCGACGATCCGCAAGGCCGCCGCCAAGGTCACGCTCGAGCTTGACCCGCGCGCCGATGCACCGGGCAGGGGCTGGGCCAGCACGCTGACCGTGGGCCTCACCGACGGGCGCGAATTCACCCGTGCCGCCGACACCTTCAAGGGCGCCCCCCAATGGCCCCAGAGCCCGGCCGAACTCGCCGGCAAGTTCGACCGCTTGACGACGCCCGCGCTCGGCCCGGAACGAGGGCCCGCGTTGCGCGGAACCCTAGAACGGCTCGAAGAGGTGCACGACCTGCGATCGATGCTGGTCGAGGCACTGGTCTAGCGCGGGGGCGGATTCCCCGTGGAGGACCGCTATCAGGTTTCCCCCTGGTCGGGATCGGTTGCGTATTTCTGTTCCAGCGCGTCGTAAAGCGGCTTGGCCACGGCCCGTTGGCGTTCCTCGAAACCGGCGATTTGGCCCATCACCGCGTCGAGCGACCCGTTCTCTTTCAACGACCCCAACACCGTTTGCATGGCGTGGATCGCGGCCTGCAACGCCGCATTGGCATAAAGGACGAAGGCGAAGCCCATCTCCGCCAGCGCCGCGCGGCCCACCAGGGGCGTCAATCCCCCGGCCACCATGTTGACGATCTGCGGCACCGGCAGGTCGCGGGCGATGGCGGCAAGCTCGTCCTTGTTCAGCGGCGCTTCGACGAAGGTCATGTCCGCGCCGGCCTCGATATAGCGCTCCGCGCGCTCCATGGCGTCCTCGAATCCGTTGGGGGCCCGGGCGTCGGTGCGGGCGACGATCATCAGATCGCCGTTAACCCGGGCGTCCACCGCCGCCTTGATCTTGCCCACCATTTCATCGGTGGGGATCACCGCCTTGCCCGCGAAATGCCCGCAACGCTTGGGGAAGACCTGGTCCTCCAGCTGGATGGCGTTGGCGCCGGCCCGCTCCAGCACCTGGATGGTGCGCCGGGTGTTGAGCGCATTGCCGAAGCCGGTATCGGCGTCCACCATGAGGGGCAGCCCAACCGCATCGCGCATGGCGCCCACGTGATCGGCAAGCTCCGAGAGGGTGATCAGGCCGATATCAGGGGCGCCTAAATGCATGTTGGCGATTCCGGCGCCGGTCACGTAGATCGCCTCGAACCCGGTATCCTCGATGATTTTCGCGGCCAGGGCGTTGGCCGCGCCGGGCACCAGAAGCCCGTCCCTGCGGGCCACCCGTTCCTTAAAACTCGAATTGAGATTTTCTGCCATGTCCCTTCCGGCGGGCCCAACCGGGAAATGCTCTAGCCCGCGGCGGTGGAAAGCGATGGGCGGGCTCCGATTTCCTCCATTGCTCCCGCATGGCCGATGATCGTTGAGAGCGCGCGAATATCGTCGAGGGTCTCCAAGGCTTCGACCATGTCGCCCAACGCCGCCACCTTGTCCGGCGCTATCAGCCTTGCGGCGCAGTCGTCGAACTTGTCGCGCACGGCGGCGGCGGGCAGGGGGCCCTCGGAACCGCGTCCGACCGCTTCCTCCAGGGCGAGGGAATGAACCTCGCCAGATTTCATGGTGACCTTGACCTCGGCGAAGAAATGCTCGTCCGAGATATCGGTGGGCGAGGGATGGGGCTCGGCGGTAATCCGCGCCATCACGGCACGCGCCTGGGCATCGTTATAGGC
>JAPUGG010000296.1 GCA_027292975.1 Alphaproteobacteria bacterium
TTGAGGGAAGACCTGATCTGCCTTGAGCCGTTATGTCCGCTTTGGGTCAAAAGCAGACATAACCTTAACGCCGTTGGAGGGTTCCCCAGCCCGTTAACCTTATGTCCGCTTATGACCCAAAGCGGACATAAGCTCATGACGGGCTGGCCAGTTGAGAGCGTGAAAAACCGATATCCCCAAACATGCTGTTCGATTAAGCGGCGAAAAAGAAACAAGACCATGGAATCTAGGCTCTGAGGAGTGCCACCCGCTAGCGGACGTATTTCTTGAGATGCGTCACAGTCCGCTTCCAGGCCAGCGTCGCCGCTGCCTTGTTGTAGCGACCGGGCCGGCCATCGTTGTTGAAGGCGTGCTCGGTGTTGGGATAGACGTAAGATTCGAAGGTCTTGCCGGCGGCCTTCAATGCGTCGTTGTACTTCTTGAGCCTCCGGGAGCGGCCACGGTCATTGGACGCATAATGCAGCAGCATGGCGGCATTGATCTTCTCGACCCCCTTCCTCGGCTGGCTCCCGTAATAGGCGACAGCGGCCTTGAGATCGGCATGCTCGATGGCCAGTAGGTTGGCGTATGTGCCGCCCCGGCAGAAGCCGACGACGCCGACCTTGCCGTTGCTGTTCGCGTGGCTGGCGGCAAATTTCGCGGTCGCCACCAGGTTCTTGATGTGGCCGGCCTTCTTGATTTCATACAGCATGTCCCGGGCCTTGTCCTCATCCCTGGGCGTGCCGCCTAGAGGTGAGAGCATGTCCGGTGCCACGGCCAGGAACCCTTCCAGGGCCATGCGCCGGGCGACGTCGCGGATATGCGGCGTGAGGCCCCGGTTCTCATGGATGACGACCACCGCCGGTAATTTCCCCGAGCCCTTGGGCCGGGCGACATAGGCGGTCATTTTTCCGAACTTCACATCGCCGGCGGTAAGGCGTCCATCGTTGGGGGCGACCATGGCCGCCTCGGCGCCGGTGCCTTCCAACCATGGCAGGACGGCCGCCGCCGCGGCGACGCCGCCGGCCGCCTTGACCAGCTTCTGCAGGAATACGCGACGCGGCTCACTGCTGTGAACGTAATGATCGAAGAGATCGATATAGAGGTCACGCTTGGTGTCAGTCTTTAGCATCCCAATGCCTCCCTGTGTTGGCACCGGAGCACGCCGTCTGCCGCGGTTTCCCGCCGCCGCAACGGCCCCGGTGTCTCAGGCCCGGACTAGCGTTTCTGCTCGACGTTGGAGCGTACCCCGCGGTCCCCCCGGCCGTTGCGCCGATGATCGTTCAGGAATGTGTCCAGAATATGTTAAAAACGGCGCGGGCCGGGGCCTGTGGAGCCTGTGGGGCCTTAGCGCCGGGCCGCCCGATGGCGGAATTTGGTCTCTTCGGGCGGGACGAAATTCTCGTCGAAGAGTTCGGAAAGCTTGTCCATCATGGTGCCGCCCAACTGCTCGGCATCGACGATGGTCACCGCCCGTTTGTAATAGCGCGTGACGTCGTGGCCGATACCGATGGCCACCAGCTCCACCGGGGAATAGGCCTCGATCCAATGGATCACCGCGCGCAGGTGCTGTTCCAGGTAATTGCCGGGATTGACCGAAAGGGTGGAATCGTCGACCGGCGCGCCGTCGGAAATGACCATCAGGATGCGCCGCTGTTCGGGCCGGCCGATCAGCCGGTTGTGGGCCCACATCAGGGCCTCGCCGTCGATGTTTTCCTTGAGCAGCCCCTCGCGCAGCATCAGGCCGAGATTCTTGCGCGCCCGGCGCCAGGGCAGATCGGCGGACTTGTAGACGATGTGGCGCAGATCGTTGAGCCGCCCGGGCCGCGACGGCTTGCCCGCCGACAGCCATTTTTCCCGCGATTGGCCGCCCTTCCAGGCGCGGGTGGTGAACCCCAGGATCTCCACCTTGACCGCACAGCGCTCAAGGGTCCGGGCGAGGATGTCGGCGCTCATGGCGGCGAGGGTGATGGGCCGCCCGCGCATGGACCCGGAATTGTCGATCAGAAGGGTGACCACCGTGTCGCGGAACTCCATCTCCTTTTCCTGCTTGAAGGAGAGCGGGAATAGCGGATTGGTGATCACCCGGTGCAACCGCGCCGCATCCAGTACCCCTTCGTCGAGATCGAATTCCCAGGTGCGGGCCTGCTTTGACATCAGCCGCCGCTGGAGGCGGTTGGCGAGGCGGGAAATGACGCTTTTGAGGTGGTTCAACTGGTTGTCGAGGTGGGCCCGCAGGCGAATGAGCTCCTGCTCGTCGCAAAGGTCGGGGGCGTCCACCTCCTCGTCGAAGGTGGTGGTGAACGCGGTGTAATTGGGCTTCTTGTTGCCGAGCGGCCCCTGGGGCGCCCAGCGGATGTCGGGCGGCAGGGAATCGCCGTCGCCCATGCCTTCCGAGGTGTCCTCCAGGGCCTCGTCGCTCATGCCCCGTTCGCCGTCCTCGCTGTCGTCCGGCGATTGTTCCCCGTCGGTCTCCATGGAGTCCGAATCCTCGCTGTCCAGGCCCTCGGCCTCGGCGTTTTCATCCTCTTCGCCCGCGCCCTCGGCGTTGGCCTCGAGGTCGTCTTCGGCGTCGACGTCGGCAAGCGCCAAGTCGGTGATGAACTTGTTGAGCGCCAGGGCGAATTCCTCCTGGTCGCCGATATTCTGCTGCAGCGCGTCGAAATCCTTGCCGGCCCGTTCCACCACCCAGTTGCGCCACATATCGACGATGGGCTTGATGTTTTCCGGCGGTTTCTTGCCGGTCAGCTGCTCGCGCACGACGAGGCCGATCACTTCGGGCACGGGAACGTTTTCGTATTCGTTGACCCGGTCGTAGCCGAGCGCCTTGCAGCGGTCGGCGAGGGAGGCGTCGAGGTTTTGCGAGAGGCCCTGCATGCGCTGCGCGCCGAGCGCCTCGAAGCGGGCCTGTTCGACCTCATCGAATATCTTGCGCGCGGTTTCGCCGGCCGGTTTTTTCGAGGCGTGCAGCTTGTCGTCGTGGTAGCGCAGTTTCAGCGCCATGGAATCGGCATGGCCGCGAATTTTGGAGACCTCATGATCGGGGAGGCTCCGGGGCGGCGTTTGAAGGCGCGCGGTGTGGCCGCGTATGCGCGGCGGATCGGGCGTGAATTCCACCTCTACTTCGCGCTCGTGGGAGACCGCGCGCATGGCGGCGGCGGTGACGCGTCTGAATTCTTCGACCGGGTTGTCTTTGGCCATGATAAGCGGCTGAAGGCCGTTACGCCTCGGCCTCCCGCCTCTGCTCGGCGCGGATTGATTCCGAAAGTTCCTCGCCGAAACAGCGCTGGTAGTATTCCGCCACCGTGGAGCGCTCCATCTCGTCGCACTTGTTGAGGAAGGTGATCCTGAAGGAATGGGCCACATCGTCGAAGATCTTGGCGTTTTCGGCCCAGGTGATGACGGTGCGGGGTGACATCACGGTGGAAATGTCCCCCGCCATGAATCCCGCACGGGTGAGATCGGCGAGGGAAATCATGTTGGAGACCAGCGCCCGGCCCTTCTTGCTGTCGAGCCAGGGCGCCTTGGCGAGGATGATCTTGATCTCATCCTCATGGGGCAGATAGTTGAGCGTGGCGATGATATGCCAACGGTCCAACTGCCCCTGGTTGAGCTGTTGGGTTCCGTGGTAGAGGCCGGTGGTATCGCCGAGCCCAATGGTATTGGCGGTGCAAAACAGGCGGAACCAGGGATGGGGACGGATCACCTTGTTCTGGTCGATCAGGGTTAACCGGCCGTCCACCTCCAGCACCCGCTGGATCACGAACATCACGTCGGGCCGCCCGACGTCGTATTCGTCGAACACCAGCGCCGTCGGCGACTGCAGCGCCCAGGGGAGGATGCCTTCGCGGTATTCGGTCACCTGCTGGCCGTCGCGTAGCACGATGGCGTCCTTGCCCAAGAGATCGATGCGGCTGATATGGCTGTCCAGATTGATGCGCACGCAGGGCCAGTTGAGGCGGGCGGCCACCTGCTCGATATGGGTGGACTTGCCGGTGCCGTGGTAGCCCTGAATCATGACCCGTCGGTTGTGGGCGAAACCGGCGACGATGGAAAGCGTCGTATCGGGATCGAAATGGTACGCTTCGTCGAGGTCGGGAACGTATTCGCAGCCCTTGCTGAAGGCGGGGACTTTCATGTCCGAATCGATGCCGAAGACCTGCCGCACGGAAACTTCGAGATCCGGCGCGTCGAGAGGATGGACGGATGAACTGGAACTCGAACCTGCGGTAATGATGGTTGCCATATTGTTTTCTAATCCGTTTCCTGGGGCCCCACGGGCCGGTGGCTGTCCGGGTCAGGCGCTAAGCGTTTCCTTCAGGGTCTGGTAGGCCTGGTTGATTAATTTTAACCGCTCCTCGGCGGCCTTGTCGCCCCCATTGGCGTCGGGGTGGTGCCGTTTGACCAGGGTAATGTACTGGGCCTTGGCCACCGCCGCGGTGACCGGCGTTGAAAGATCGAGGATATCGAGCGCGTCGTCAACGGCGCTTTGCATTTTCTGCGATGTCCCAAAGCCCCGGCGGCGTCCGGAATGTTTGCCCGCTCTGCCGTTGCCATGGTCCTCGAAAAGGCCGAACTCGTCGCGAAGCCGGTCGAAACGCATCTGTGCGAAGCGGCCCCCCAACTGACCCAGGGGCCAAGTGGGCCGCCAACCGACGACATCTTCCCGGATCAAGGCCTCGATCTCGGCCTCGGATTTACCGGCGCAATAATTCCATGCCTTGTTGTATCTCCGCACGTGGTCGAGGCAGAACCAAAGATAGGACCGCAGTCGGTCGGGGGCAAGGGGGGCGCGGTAAACCCCGCCGGCGGCACAGCCCTTGACATCGCAGGGCCTCTGCGCGCCCTTCTCAGCGTCCCCTTGAAGCGTTGTCCTGGGCGCTTTACGTGATGAGCGTCTTGGCATGCTTAATTTATGCGGTCACCAACGCGCCTCGGTCAATTAGATTCGCTTCGCCCGAATCGCCCTGGAGGAGGACGCCGCGGTGGGCCGCCTCCCCGGGCATGGCCCCGATCGGGGGAACGCGTTACCCTGTCCGCAGCCGATTTGACGCGCCATTTTCAGGCGGTTCCGGAGATCCGGCCCAGGGCGCGGCTAACCAATTGGAGATTGGAATATGACGACGGGAACGGTTGCGGCGGCGATTACGCGGAAGCTCGAACAGGCACTGGCGCCCGAGCGTCTGACGGTGGTCGACGAATCCCACCGCCATGAGGGCCATAGCGGTGCGCGCCCGGGTGGGGAAACCCATTTTCGGGTCGAGATCGTGTCCGCGGGGTTCGACGGTCGGTCGCGTCTGGAACGCCAGCGTCTGGTTTACCAAATCCTTTCCGAAGAGCTGGCGGGTCCGGTTCATGCGCTTTCCATGACGGTAAGGACCCCGGCCGAGGCCGGCGAGGATTGAGGTATAAGCATAAAAATAATTGACTAATATATTATACCTATATTAAGAAGGTAATCATTATGGTGTGCAGGGATATGGGGGCACATGTTCTGGACATAGGACCTTCGGAGGATTCTGCCATGTTGCATTGTAAAAACGTCAATGTATCGGGTCGGCGCACCAGTATCCGCATCGAGGAGGAATTATGGTCGGCGGCGGAAGAGTTGTGCCTGCGCGAGGGGATGACCCTCCACGAACTCTGCACCGTGATCGACCAATATCGGGGGTTCAGTGGCCTGACGGCGGCGCTGCGGGTGTTCTTGATCGTTTATTACCGTCTCGCGGCGTCGGAACCCGGCCACGCCAAGGCCGGTCATGGGGCGATCCCCGACCGCGGACGGTCCGCCGACCGCTGGCGCCCGTTCATCGCGCAGGTATTCGCCGGCAATTGAACCGCGGCGTTCCGGAGGGCGCCTGTCCCGGCCTAATGTTGCGAATCATGCGATTCCCGGACCCGCGTTGGCGGTGTTGGGCGGCGCGCCGCCGCCGCCGGTGACGGTCACGAGCCGGTATAGAATTCCGGCCAACGTCGCTTGGCCAGTTCCCCGTCAGAGGCGTACACGTGGCAGGTGTCGAGGCGCGCGGGCTTGGCGCGGGTTCGTCCATCGGCGCCGTCCTGGGACTCGGTCACCCGGCTTGGGCCGAGCGTCTGGTAAGCCACCGTGCCCATGGGGCCCAGCATTTCGACCAAATGCACGCAGCCCTTGGTGCCGCCCAGCAGTTTCTTGACGTTGAGGAACCAGCCCGGCGCGATGCGTTGGCCTTCCAGCACCTTGAAGTTGGGCGTGATGTCGGGGCAAAGGCGGTAGGGTCCGGCGTCGAGCGACGCCTCCACCGCGCGGATGGTCAGGGTATTGTCCACGGTCAGGCGGATCCACATATCGTGAACCGGCGTTCCGGCCTCGACCTTGCCCCGCCAGGTGCTGTCGAAGGAATAGCCCTTGATGTCCCGCAGGTGGCCTTCGATGTCCCACAAGCCGTCCTCGCGCTGGTATCCCTCCATTTCGAGGGTGCGGTTGTGGCGGTTGCTGCGTGGCGCTGCTTCGCTGAGTGCCATGGCCGATCTCTCCGCTCCCGGTCATGTTGAACCGATCGACCCGGCCCGGGCACCGAATCGTGCCGCCCGGCGCTCCGGGCGGTGGTGGTCGGGCACGGATCGCGCGCACTATAGGACCGCGCGCCGCCCCCTTGCAACCATGCAAGGCCGGCGGGCAAGGCCGGCCGGCGGGATCAGGAGGCGGTTTTCTCTCCGTCGGGCGGGGTGTCGGGCGGGGTGATCTCCAACGCCGTCAGGCGGTTGCCACTGCGGCCCAGGATTTCAAAGCGGAACCCGAAAAAGGTGAACACCTGCCCCGGTTCCGGGATCAGCCGCGATTCGTGCAGGACCAGCCCGGCCACCGTGGCCGCCTCCTCATCGGGCAATTGCCAGTCGAAGCGACGGTTGAGATCGCGGATTGTGACGTCGCCGTCGACCATGACGGTGCCGCTGGACTGGGGGCGGATGCCGCGCCGCGGGATATCGTGCTCATCGGAGATATCGCCGACGATTTCCTCGAGGATGTCTTCCAGGGTGACGATGCCCAGGAGGTCGCCATACTCGTCGACGACCAGGGCGAAATGCTCTCCGCGCCTGCGGAAGGCCTGAAGCTGGGCCAGCAGGCTGGTGGATTCTGGAATGAACCACGGTTTCGCCGCGAGGCCGGCGACGTTGAGGTCCCGGGCGCCGCCGGCGTGTTCCTCGACCGCCTTCAAGAGCGCCTTGGCATGGAGCACGCCGATGATGTTTTCCGGCTTGTCCCGCCACAGCGGAATCCGTGTGTACGGGCTCGAGACCACTTCGGCGATGATTTCCTCGGCGGGCAGGTCGGCGTTGACCGAGGCGACGTCGGAACGGTGGGTCATGACCTCCTCGACCTCCACTTCGCCGAGGTCGAGGATGGAATGCAGCATCCCCCCTTCATGTTGGGCTTCGGAGTCGGTGCCGCGATGCAGTTCGATGGCGCCGCGCAATTCCTGCTCGGTCATGGTCGCCCCCTGAGGGCCGGCCCCGATGCCGAAGGCGCGGAAGATCAGCCCCACCAGCACCGCGACGGCGCGGGCCAAGGGCGAAAACAGGGCGACTATGGCGCGGACCACCGGCGCCACCGCCAGGGCCATGCGGTCGGCATGGGTAATGGCGTAGGTTTTCGGCAAGACCTCGGCGAAAATGACGATCAAGACGGTCATGATGACCGTCGCATAGATCACCCCAGCCTCGCCGTTAAGTTCGATCAGCAAGCTCGTGGCCAGCACCGAGGCGAGAATATTGACGAGGTTGTTGCCGATCAGGATCGAGCCGAGAAGGCGCCCGCGGTCGCGGCGCAGGCGGTTGACCAGCTTGGCACGTTCGTTGCCGGACCGGCCGAGTTGGTGGAACAGGGGTCGGGACGCCGCGGTCAGGGCGGTTTCCGATCCAGAGAAGAACGCCGACAACAGTAAGAGGAGCGCGATGGCCCCAAGGGTGGCAGCTAGATAAGGATCCATTTTAGATATCCGTTGGGGTTTGTGGCGGGTTCAGCCCACCCGATGGGCGGCGAGGGTACGGGTGAGCAGCCGCTCGACCTCGCCGAGGTCGACGTCCGGTGCGATCACGGCCTCGCCGATGCCGTGGGCAAGGATGAAGGTGATCTGGCCGCCGCGCACCTTCTTGTCATGGTGCATATGGGCGATCAAGGCATCGGCCGTAAAACCGTATCCGGCGGCGTCCGCGGGCAGGCCGACGGCGTCGAGATGGGCGCGTAGCCGCCTGGCGTCGGCCTTCGGGCACAGGCCGAGCTGGGCCGAGAGCTCGAAGGCCAGCACCATGCCGATGGCCACCGCCTCGCCGTGCAGCAGCCGGTCCGAGAAACCGATTTCGGTCTCCATGGCGTGGCCGAAGGTATGGCCGAGGTTGAGCAGCGCGCGCTCTCCGTGCTCAACCTCGTCGGCGGCCACCACTTCGGCCTTGGCACGGCAGCTCCGGGCCACCGCTTCCATGCGTGCGGCCACGTCGCCCTCGATCAGGGCGGCGCCGTGCTCCTCCAGCCAGCCGAAGAACCCGGCGTCGCGGATCAACCCGTATTTGACGATCTCGGCATAGCCCGCTAGCAATTCCCGCCGGGGAAGGGTTTCAAGGGCGCTCACGTCGGCCAGCACCATGCGCGGCTGGTAGAACACGCCGACCAGGTTCTTGCCATGGGCGGTATTGATTCCGGTCTTGCCGCCCACCGAAGAATCCACCTGGGACAAGAGGGTGGTCGGGATCTGGACGAAATCGACGCCGCGCAAGGCGATGGCCGCCGCGAATCCGGTGAGGTCGCCGACCACGCCGCCGCCCAGTGCGACGACCATGGCGTCCCGGTTGAGACCGCCGCCGATCAGGTCGTCCATCAGCCGGGCGAGGTGGGCGAAGTCCTTGGACTGCTCGCCCGGCTCGAGGATGATGGTGCGTTGGCTGATCCCGGACGCCCGCAACGATTCTTCCAGGGCCGCAAGGTGGTGCTCGGCCACGTTCCGGTCGGTTACCACGATCACCTCGGCAGCGATTCCGTGCGCGCCGAGCAACGGCGCCAGATGGGCGCCGGCCTTGGCGATCAAACCCCGGCCGATGCGAATTTCGTACGACCGTTCGCCCAGGGCGACCTCTATGGTCCTGAGTTCCGTCATCATCCCTTGGGCCGGGCCCCTCTCCTGTCTCAGCCGCGATTGCTGGGTTGCGGTTTGGCCTGTCGGCTGCCCGCGCCCCCTCGGCTGCGCCCCCTCGCGCCCATCGCCCGGCCGTGGGACGGCCCTAGTTTCCCCGCCGGGGCCAGCGGCCCCACCCCGAGATGGCTTTCCAACAGCTTGATCATTCGCTCGGCCACCTCCGCCGGCGGATTCTCCGATGTTTCGACGGTGATGTCGGCATTGGCGTAGACGGGATCGCGCTCCGCCATCAGGGCGGCCAAGACCGCGCGGGGATCTTTGTTTTTCAACAACGGCCGGCCGCCCCGCCGCGTGACGCGCTTGAGCAGGGTCTCCAAGTCCGCTTTGAGCCACACCGAATGGGCCAAGGTCTTGATCCGTCGTCTCGTATCATTGT
>JAPUGG010000297.1 GCA_027292975.1 Alphaproteobacteria bacterium
AAGTGAAGGCCAAGGTATCGGGCCGCCGCACCAAGGTCACCATCGGCGGCAAGAAGGCCAAACGTAAGGCCGTAAAGGTCGGTATGACCTGCACCTTCACCTATCCCGGCGCCGGCCAGGAAGCCAAGCGCATCGATTGCAAGTAACCGCGTAGCCTTCGATCAAGAGATCGGCCCGGCCCTGGAAACGGGGGCCGGGCCGGTTGCTTTGGCCCGGAAATGCTCTAGGCCATGGCGTCGATCTTGGCGGCCAGGATGAAGTCGTTTTCGTGCAGCCCCTTGATCTTATGGGTCTGGACCGAGACGTCCACGTAACCCCAGCCGAGCGCCATATCGGGATGGTGGCCTTCCTCTTCGGCCAGGGCGCCCACCTTGTTCACGAAATCGAGCGCGCCGACGAAATTGTCGAAGCCGAAGCTGCGGCGGATCCAGGTGGACTCGTCGGTCAGGTCCCATTTGGGGGTCTGAAGGTGGAACACCTCGGCTTCGGTGGGCGAAAGCGGCGGGGTTCCCCCCTGGCAGGGGGTGCAGACCTTGGCGGTCAGTGAGCTGCTCATGATGGTGTCTCCGTTATCTATGCCTCGGTGGTGGGTCTTGGGCGTCACGCCATGACGGCCTTGACGGCGGCGACGATCTTACCAGGCCCGGGCATCATCGCCTCTTCCAGCGGCGGCGAGAAGGGGACCGGGGCCGGCGGCCGGGCGACCCGCGCGACCGGCGCCTTCAGGGACTTAAATACCTGCTCGGCGGCGAGCGCGGCGATCTCCGAGCCGATGGAGCACATCTGGTAGCCTTCTTCCACGCACACCAGGCGTCCGGTCTTCCTGATGGACTTCAGAATGGTCTCGGTATCGAGCGGCACCACCGAACGCGGGTCGACGACCTCCGCGTCGATGCCGTCGCCCGCCAATTGATCCGCCGCTGCCTCGGCCCAGTGGACCGCGCGCGACGTCGCCACGATGGTGACGTCGTCGCCCTCGCGGCGGATCGCGGCCTCGCCCAGGGGGATCTCAAAAGGCCCGTCGGGGACCTCGCCCTCGGTGCCGAGCAGGGCAGCGTGGTCGATGAACAATGTCGGCGTGTCGCTCTTGAGCGCCGTGCGCAACATGCCTTTGACGTCGCCGGGCGTGGTCGGCATCATCAGATGCAGGCCCGGGTTGTTGGCGAACATGGATTGGGGGCTGAGCGAATGCTGCCCCGACCCGCCCCGGCGCAGCCCATGAAACATGTGGAAGACGATGGGGACCTTGATCTGGCCGCCGGACATGGAATGCGCCACCCCGGCCTCGTGGATGATCTGGTTAACGGCTTCCATGGTAAAGCTCGCGGTACCGAAATGGGCGAATATGCGGGTGCCCGCCATGGCGGCGCCGATCCCTAGGGAGGCCACGGCGCCTTCCGAGGTCGGCGGGTCGGTGACCCGGTCGCCGAACTTCTCCATCAGCGGTTCGACGAGATGCGCCTGGGCGCCGTGACCGAGTATGCCGCGGCCGATGATGGCGAATTTTTTCTCTTCCCCGGCGAATTCCACCAGCGCGTCGATGAGGGCTTCGGCGTAGGTTTTCCTGGTCATCGAAGCATCGCTCACGCAAACACGTTGTCGAGAAGCCCGGACGGGTCGGGATAGGGGCTCGCCTCGGCGAAAGCGCGGGCCTCCTCGATCCCGGCCAAAACATCCCGGTCGATCTCCAAGACCTGATCCTCAGACAGCGTGCCGTCGGCCACCAGTTTCTTGGCATAGGCCCTGAGGCCGTCGTGATCGCGCACCCACTCGGCGTGGGGCCCTTGGATACGGTCTTCCTCCCAGGCCAGCGTGAGGTCGGTGACGCCGGTGGGAAATTCAGGCTTGGTCTGATGGGAGCCGGGCCAGCGTTCGAGATCGGCTTGCAAGAATACCGGGCCGGACCCATCGCGGATATGGTCGTCCTCGTAGGCCGCCGGCGCCGCCACCGCGTCGGCGTCGGGTCCGTCGACGACCAAGGATCGGATTTGCAAGGCGTCGGGCACGTCGTGCAGCACCTTGGCCGCCAGCATGGATGACGGGCGCTGACCTTCCTTGGCGTTGTTTTCGCACAGGAACAGCACCGGCAGGGCCAGCAAGGAGGCGAGGTTCAGGGCCTCATAACAGATCCCTTCATCGAGGGTGCCGTCTCCGAAATGGGTGACCGAGATGGCCTTCGACCCTTGCGTCTTGAGGCCGAATCCGGCGCCGACCGCAAGGCCGACGCTGCCGCCCACCATGGCCGAAGTGGACTGAAATCCGGCACTCCGGTCGCAGAGATGCCAGGGACCGCCCCGGCCGCCGTTGAGGCCGTCCTTGCGGCCCATGATCTCGGCCAAGGCGCGGCCGGGATCGGCCCCCCGGGCGATGAGGTAGCCGTGATTGCGGTGGTTGGTGTGAAACAGGTCATCGGGCGAGAGCGCCGAAACCACGCCGGCGCCGGTGGCCTCGTGGCCGATATGCAGGTGCTGGCGGCCCACATAGGGGTGGTCCCGGGCCACCCGGAGCACCTCTTCCTCGAAGCGGCGCATCAAAACCATGCACTGGAAAAGTGCGGCCCGGTCACCGGGTGCCGGTGGTGCCGTCATGGCTGTCCCCCCTTGGGTTGACCGGCCCCGTTCCGCGCCGGGGCCGACCGTTCTTGGGAGGTAATTTAGAGGATCGGCGGCCTCGGCGCACCACCGGCGTACCACCTAGCGTAAAAAAGATCCCGCCCGCGCGCAAAAGAAATCGGCCGCCCCAAGAGCAATCGTCACCATGACGATTAGGGGACACCCCGGGGACGGCCGATTGGCTCTTACGCGTTACTAACTCTTTGAAAACCAAGCTATTTTTCAATAAACTTGGGTATATAAAATTTTATATAAATTATATTCAAATAAACTTTCTTACATGTACTATTTACATTTGGACTATCGCTACAATCTCAATGTAAATACTCGTATAGTTCGCGGAATTAGTCAAACTTATTCGTTTTTAATTTACATCAAATTTTAGAAATGACCGTTGGCGAACGCGCCCCGGGGCCGCCTGCCGGTGACCTTGGCCGGTGGCCCTGGAAGGACGAGAACCTACCGATTTAGTTTTGCCAGGGCGGAATCGGTGTGGCGGGCGCCGGCGGCCGCGCCCGAGGCGGGAAACAGGGCATCGATCCGTGCCATGTCGCCGTCGCCCAGGGTGATCTCGGCGGCGGCGATATTGTCTTCCAGGTGGGGAATTTGCGAGGTGCCGGGAATCGCCAGGTTGCCGGGTCCCCGATTGAGAATCCAGGCCAGCGCCAATTGGCCGACCTTGCAGCCCTTCTCTTCGGCGAGTTCCCGGAGTTTCAACAAAAGATCGAGATTGAGGCCGATGTTTTCCTCCTGGAAGCGCAGCGCCCGGCGCCGCCCGTCGCGGCTGCCCAGTTCATCGACCGAGCGAATGGCGCCGGCCAGGAATCCTTGGCCCAAGGGGTAGTAGGCGATGAAGCCGATCCCCAGTTCCATGCAGGTGGGGATGGTGTCCGCCTCGTAATCCCGCGTCCACAACGAATAATCGCTTTGCAGGGCGGTGATGGGATGGGTGGCGGCGGCCCGGCGCAGGGTTTCGGGCCCCGCCTCGGACAGGCCGAGGTGGCGGATCTTGCCCTGTTCCTTGAGCCGCGCCATGGCCCCCACACTGTCCTCGATGGGCACGTCGGGGTCGACCCGGTGCAGGTAGTAGAGATCGATGAATTCGGTCGCAAGGCGTTTGAGGCTCGCTTCGCAGGCCGCGGCCGCATATTCGGGGCGGCCGTCGAAAGTGCGCCCGCCGTCGGCATTCCGCACCATGCCGAATTTGGTGCACAGGACCACCTTGTGGCGCCTTCCCTGAAGCAGGCGGCCGAACAGCTTTTCGTTTTCGCCATCGGCGTAGCTGTCCGAGGTGTCGATCAGGGTCAATCCCAACTCCAGCGCCCGATCGATCACGGCGCGGGCCTTGCTCTCGTCGGTCTCGGTTTCGGTATGGGGGTCGGACAGGCGGCGGCCGCCGAAGCCGATGGCCGAGGCGAGCAACTTATCCGGTCCCAATTCTCGATAGCGCATGGTCATTCCTCAGGGCAGGGTGGTTTTGGGCGGCTCAGGGCAGCATGATGCGTCCGCCGTTGATGGCGATGGACTGGCCGGTGATATAAGCGGCGTCCTCGGACAGCAGCAGGACCACCATGCCGGCGATGTCGTCGGGGTGGCCGACCCGCCCAAGGGGAATCGATTTGCCGCGTTGGCGCAGCTCTTCCAGGGTGCCGCCGGCCTCGAGCGGCTGGCGCGTCTCCGAGACCCCGGGAACGACGGCGTTGACGCGAATCCCATGAACCGCCCATTCACTGGCCTGGGTCTTGGTCATGGCGATGATTCCCGCCTTGGAGGCGGCATAGGAGATGGAGTTGACGGCGCCCTGGATGGCGCGGCCCGAGGCGAAGTTGATGATGGACCCCCGCCCGGCCTTGATCATTTCCCGGGCGAAGGCCTGGGAACAGAGGAATGAGCCCACCAGGTTGACCGCCAAGGTCTTGTTCCACATTTCCACCGGGTGGTCGATGGCGCTCGTGCGGAGGTTGATTCCGGCATTGTTGACCACCGCATAGGCCGGGCCGAAGCGTTGGATCACCGCGGCCGCGGCGCTGGCGATATCGTTCGGATCGCCCATGTCGCAATGGAAGAATTCCGTCTCGGCGCCCGCTTGGCGGCACATCTCCGCGGTTTCTTCCCCTTCATCGTCCAACAGGTCCCAGATGGCGAGCCTGGCCCCTTCCCGGGCGAGGCGTTTCGAGATGGCGCGGCCGAAGCCCCGGGCGCCCCCGGTGACCACCGAGAGGTCGCCCGGCTTGAAATGGTCGCGGGCAATGGCGGCGCCGTCCTCTTCTATGGCGGCGTCGAGGTTCTCCGAATGCAAATCGGTCACTTGTGCGGTTCCTCCCCGGGGTTTGATTTACTCATGCTCTCAGAGCCCGTAAAGGGCGCGCGCGTTTGAATCGACGATCTTGGTGATCACCTCGGGGGCGATGTCGTCACGCCCACGGATGATGGTGAAGGCGTTGATTTCCGACGACGGATCGTGGTGGCCGTAATCGGTGCCGATCACCAGATGGTCGTCGCCGGCATATTCCAAGATATAGGGGATGTCGTCGGTCACCTCGCAGGCCACCCACATCCTGTTGGCCTCGAGCAGCTTGTCGGGCACGGGGCGGCCCAACTTAAGGAAACGGTAGCGCAGGTCGTGGCACACATAGGGCACCCATTGGGCGCTGATCTCGATGAAGCCCCAGCGGATGTCGGGGAACATGCCGGGGATATTCTTTTCCAGGAGCGAATGGAAGGCGCCCACCACGGCGAGCTTGAACTTGGTGAAGGTGGTGTCCTCCAGGAAGAAATCGTGATGGTGGATCGAATTGTTGCCCGAGTGGAAGCAGACGGCGAGGTCCAGTTCGCTGGCCGCCTCATAGACCGGGAAGAAATAGGGGTCGGCGACGGTGCGGTCCCATTCCAGGCCCCGCATGAAGACCCCGCAGGCGCCATTGTCTTTGGCCCAGGCCAGCTCACTGGCGACCTTGTCCAGCGACAGCAGCGGCGGCATGGCGACCCAGCGGAGCCGATCCGGCGCATGTTTCCAGATGCTGGCGAGCCAGCGGTTATAGGCCCGGATCATGGCCAGCTCGGCGTCCCGGGTGCGCACGGCGGGGCGCAGGAAGAGGGTGGGGTAGAGCACCTGGATATCGATGTCCAGTTGGTCCATATGGGCGAGCCGGGCCGCGATATCCTGCATCTCGCGGGACTCCACACTGGTATCGGAGCCGACGTTCCTGTCCTTGGCATGGACCCGATTGTCCATCAGCCAGTATTCCCGCGCCGCACCGCCTTCGTTGTTCTTGATCTCCGGGCCCCAGGTCTGGGTCACCACCAGCGGGCGGTGAGCTTCGTCTGCTTCGGCGATATGGTCCCAGGTCAGCGACGATTCGATGACGTGGGCGTCGGCGTCAACACAGCCCATAACCTTTTCTCCAGCGAGTCTTGTCCCATTGTCCCACGGCGGTCCCGCGGCCCGGGTCCAACGCGTCGTGGGATCGAAACCAGTTTAGGCCGGGACCGCCCGGGGTGTCACCATCCGCGCACCGGCTTCGGGTAAAGCCAGGGGAACCTTCCAAGGCCCTTCCCCGGCCCCGGGGCGGTCGTTAGACTGGGCGGCAAGAAACCATTTGGCGATGGGGAGGAAACACATGGCCATAGAAATCATCGACTGTGCCAAGCTGGCCTGGCAGGAAAAGAAGCGCACGGTGGTGATGAACACGCGCAAGCTTCACGCCTGGGTGCATTTTTATCCCGATCCCGGCGACCACGACGACATGCATTGTCATAACGCGGACCAGACCTTCTATTGCATCGAAGGCCAGTGCACCATGCATTTCCCCGACGGCGGCAAGGCGGTGCTCGATCCGGGCATGGCGGCGCTGATCACCGGCGGGTCGTTCTATATGCTGGAAAACACCGGCGATGGGGCGATGGTCATGATGGGCAACCGTTCGGGCAGCCAGGACAACATCAAGCACATCAATTTTGAGACCCGAAAGGACCTGCGCGCCGGCGGCGAACCCGATATCCCGTTCCATAAGGCGTCGGGCGACCAAGGCGGGGCCAAGGCCTGAGGCGCCCCGCGCCTGCCGGCCCTGCCCGGGGCGCCGGCCATGGTCTTCTCTCGGTGGAATCGTGCTAAGAGAGGTGCCACCGCGTCAACCGATTTTCAGGATATGCCCCGAGAATGCCGCTGCCCACTGGCCTCACACGCATAGTCAGCGTCTTCAGGCACCGCAACTACGCGCTTTACATGGGGGGCATGACCCCCAACCTCATTACCATCTGGATGCAGCGCCTGGGCGTCGCCTGGCTGGCCTGGGAACTCACCCATTCGACCATCTGGCTCGGCGTGATCGCCGCGGCGGACCTGATCCCGATGCTGTTCCTGGCGCCCATCGCCGGCGCCATCACCGACCGCCACGTGCCGCTGACCTTGCAGAAGATCACCCTGGGCCTGGCCGTCGCCCACGCCCTCGGTCTCGCCGTCTTCACCCTGGGCGGTTGGATCGACATCTGGGGTCTCCTGGGCTTCACCATTTTCCACGGTTTGACCCATACCCTCGCCGCCACCTCGCGGCACGCCATCATTCCGGCGACCGTGCCCCGGTCCGAATTCGCCACCGCCATCGCCGTCGATTCGGCGTTGTTCAACGGTTCGCGTTTCATCGGCCCGGCCCTGGCCGGCCTGGTCATAGCGTTCGCCGGGGTGGGCGCGACCTTCGTCGCCAATGCCATCGGCTGCGTGGTTTTCCTGGCGGTGTTATTTTTGATGGATCTGGCGCCGCCGGTTCGCGAGGACCGCGGCCGGCGAAGCGTTCTCGCGGATGTCGGCGAAAGCTTCGCCTATGTGCGGGGCCATGGGGGAATCGGCCCCGTGCTGTTGATCATGGCCGTGGTCTCGATCCTGTTCCGTCCGGTCCAAGACATGCTGCCGGGGTTCGCCGGCAACGTGTTCGGCAGCGGCGCGGTGGGGCTTGCCTGGTTGACCTCGGCCATGGGCGTCGGCGCCACCATCGGCGCGGTCTGGATCGCCGTACGGGGCCACGTCGGCGGCCTGACCATGGCGGTGATCGCCGGGTTTCTGATGCTCGCCATGGCCACCCTGGGGCTGGTGGCGACGCCGGTCCTGTGGATCGCCGTGATCTTCTCGGTGCTTTCGGGTTTCGCGCTCAACACCATGTCCACCGCCACCCAGGCGCTGGTCCAATACGCGGTGGAGGATTCCTACCGCGGCCGCGTCATGGGGCTCTATATCCTGATCTACCGGGGGACGCCGGCCATCGGCGCCTTGGCGCTGGGCGCCGTCGCCGAGTTCGCCGGCCTGCGCGCGACCTTCGCCGTGGCCGCCGTGGTCGGCCTGGCCATCTGGGTGCCGACCCTGCCCCGGCACCGGTTGATCCGCCGCGCGCTGGAAGCCGACAGACCGTGATCGATGTCCCCGCCCGCCCGGGCGCCGCCCGGCCCTGATCATGGCATCACCGGCGTCGAGGAAGGTCATCTTCGCGGCCCTGTTCGGGAACCTGGTGATCGCCGTCATCAAATTCGCCGCCTCGGCCTTCACCGGAAGTTCGGCGATGCTGGCGGAAGCCATCCATTCGGTGGTGGACACCGGCAACCAGGGTTTGCTCCTCTACGGTATCCGCGCGGCGGCCCGCCCGCCCGATGAGGCCCATCCGTTCGGCTACGGCATGGAACTCTATTTCTGGACCTTCGTGGTCGCCATTCTCATCTTCGCGTTGGGGGCGGGAATCTCCATCTACGAAGGGGTGGCCAAGGTGATCGAGCCCCACCCCATAGAGAATCCGGAGATCAACTACGCCGTGCTGGGCGCCGCCATGGTGTTCGAGGGCGTGGCCTGGACCATCGCCGTCAAGGAATTCCGTAAGGTGATGGGCCCCCGCGGCTGGCTCGAGGAAGTGCGCCATTCCAAGGACCCCACCATCTTCACCGTGTTGTTCGAGGACACCGCCGCCATGGCCGGCCTCGTGGTCGCCTTCTCGGGCATCGCCGCGGCCCAACTCACAGGCCTGGCCCTATTGGACGGGGTGGCGTCCATCGTCATCGGCTTGATCCTGGCCGGCACCGCCGCCCTTCTCGCCTATGAGAGCAAGGAGTTGCTTATCGGCGAGGCGGCAAGCCGCGAGGTGGTTGAGGGCATCAGGAAGATTCTCGCCGGTCAGGAGGGCATACTTTGCATCAACGAAGTGCTGACCATGCATCTCGGTCCCCGCGACATTCTTTGCAACATCTCCATCGATTTCCGCCAAGGCCTGACCTCGGACCAGGTCGAGGAGACCATTACGTCCATGGAGCGGCGCATCAAATCGGCCCATCCCCAGGTGACGCGCATCTTTATCGAGGCCCAGGGTCGGAGCTCGCACGAGCGCTCGGTCGCCCAGCTGGCCGCGGAGCCAGGAGCAGAGCCCGGCGCGGAGGGCGGCGAGGGCGGCGGCCCCTAGTTCGATATGGCGATGGGTCCGGGCGCTTAAGCCGGGGCGAATTTGGGCAAGCTCACGTCTTGGGTGACGTCGTCGAACACCACCTTGACCGCCATGTCGCAGACCACATCCCCGGGCGCGATCCCGGTCAGGGTGGATAGAATCCGCGGGCCCTCCGCCAGCTCGATCACCGCCACCACGTAGGGCAGTTCGCCCTCCCAGCCCTTGTGGTAGAGGCGGTGGTAGACGACGAAGGAAAACACCTTTCCCGCGCCCGACAAATCGACCCATTCATGGGCAGTGCCGCCGCAGGCCGGGCAGTGGCCGGACGGCGGAAAACGGACCATGGCGCAGTCCCCGCATTTGGGCAGTGACAAATGGTGCGCGCGCGCCGCCCGCCAGAAAGGCTCCGTCTCCGGAGACGGGACCGGCAGGGGCTTAAGGTAACTGCTCATGTCGCGCTCCCCAGGATCAGGGTGGAATGACAGACCGTGTTTCCGCCGTGGCCGGAGACGATGCAGGTTTCGGCCCCCGGCACCTGGCGCTCTGGATGGTAGATGCCCTGAAGCTGGCGGGCGCCTTCCACCACCTGCAGCATGCCTTCGGCGTGGGCTTCCGACAGTTGCCCGCCCGACGTATTGGTGGGCAACGCGCCATCGAGTTTCAGCGCCCCCGAGGAGACGAAGGCGCCGCCCGCGCCCTTTTCGCAAAAGCCGTAATCCTCGAGTTGGGTCAGCACCATGGAGGTGAAGCAGTCATAGATCTGCGCGCAGTCGATGTCCTGGGGCCCAAGGCCCGCCATGGCGTAGGCGCGCCCGCTCGATGGGCCCGCCGCGGTGCGGATCATATTGTCGCCCTCGAACCAGCCCGAGATGTTGTTGTGGGTAGCGAAGCCCTTGATCAGCACGGGCTTCCGCCTGAGGTCCCGGGCGCGTTCCGTGCTGGTCACGATCACCGCCCCCGCGGCATCGGAGCGTAGCGAGCAGTCCAGCAGGCAGAACGGCTCGACGATCATGCGCGCGGCCAGGTAGTCCTCCATGGCGAGCCGCTTATGGCCCATCTGGGCGGCCGGGTTGCGGTTGGCATATTCCCGGAAAGCGAGTGTTATGGCGCCGAACTGTTCGCGGGTGGTGCCGAATTCGAACATATGGCGGCGCGCGCCGAAGGCATGCATGGCCGCCGCGCCGAACAGCCCGAACTCGGGGCCGAATTCGCCGCTTTCCATCTCGGCCGCGCGGGTGGCGCCGCGCATCTGCACCTCCTTGTTGGCATGGGTGCGCGACCAGGCGTCGCGGCCATAGCCGCAGACGACGACGCTGGCAAGTCCCGCGTCGATCGCCATCACGCCTAGGATCACCGACAGGATCTGGCTGGCGCCGCCATTGGCGAGTGTGGTGGAGAAGGCCGCGTCGATGCCGAGCCGTTGGCCGATCACCTGGTGAAAGGTGTAGATATCGTCGGGTCCGCGCACCAAAAGGCCGTCGACATCCCGGGTCTTGAGCCCGGCATCATCCAGCGCATGGTAAATGGCCTCCTCGATCAAGCTCGGCGCACCGACCCCCGGCACCTTGCCGAGTCGGCTCACGCCGGTGCCGACGATGGCGTATTTATCGCGCAGCGACCGATTGGGCGCGAGCGCGGTCACGGGGCCGT
>JAPUGG010000298.1 GCA_027292975.1 Alphaproteobacteria bacterium
GCGCCACGCCAAGGCCGAGGCCTTCATGGAAGCGGAGCGCATCGATGCCCTTTTGGTGTTCGGATCCGGGCGCTTTGCCTCCGAGGTCTATTGGCTGACCGACTGGCCGGGCAGCCGCGAGGCCTATGTGGTGTTCCAAAACGGCCGCGCGCCCGCCGTCATCGCCCAGCTCTACAACCACGTGCCCATGGCCCGGGTGCTCTCGGTGGTCGAGGACGTGCGCTGGGCGGGGGCCAATACCGGGCGCACGGTGGCCGAATTCCTGGTCGAACGGGGGCTCAAGGGGGGCAGGATCGGCGTGGTGGGGGCCGTTCCCTATCGCCAGTACCTGCAGATCGCCGAGCACCTCGGCGCCGACGTGCTCACCGACGTCCACGGCGCCTTTCGCATGATGCGCACGATCCGGAGCGCCGAGGAGATCGCCCGCCTGGAACTGGCCTCGCTTCTCACCGACGGTTCCATGGAGGCGATCGAGAAGGGGCTGAGCGTCGGCATACGGGAATGGGAGATCCCGGCGTTGATCGAGCCGGTCTACCTCAACGAGGGGGGCTATGCCGGCATCCATTTCATGACCTCGATGCCCATGGACGATCCCCATTTTCCGGTTCCCGCCCAGTACCAGTCCAACCGCCGGCTGGCCGAGGGCGACGTCCTGATCACCGAGATCAGCGGCGCCTATTGGGGCTACAGCGGCCAGATTCACAGGACCTATTCCCTGGGCCGGGGGCCGAGCCCGGAATGGGCGGAACTGCACGCCGTCGCCGTGGAGGCGTTCGAAACCCTGGCCGAGTTCATCAAGGAAGGGGTCACCAGCGCAGAGGTCGAGGAGGTCGCCGACCTGATCCACGATCGGGGCTATGAGGTCTATGACGACCTCCTCCATGGGGTCAGCCAGTCGCCGCCCATCATCCAGACCGCCAAGGGCCGGCGCCACGAGAGCGCCCCGCTCACCTTCAAGGAAGCCATGGTGGTGACCATCCAGCCCAACGTGATCACCGAGGACCAACGCATGGGGCTTCAATTCGGCGAAACCATGGTGGTGGGCAAGCAGCGTTGCCGGCGGCTCAACCATTACCGGCGGGAATGGATCGTCTGCGGGGGGTGACCAAAGGGCCGGATTTCCAGCCCGATAAGCCCTTAAATAATGTGTTTCGCACGCGGCCTTCGGGTAATATGAAACCCCCGCCCCGCGCGGGGTTCAATGGGTTGGAGGAGAGGAAAACATGGGAGAATTCGCTCTTGGGCAGTCGGTCGCGCGGTTCGAGGACCAAAGGCTTCTAAAGGGCCGGGGCCGCTTCGTGGACGATACCCAACTGCCCCGCATGGTCCATGGGGTGGTGCTGCGTTCCCTCCATGCCCATGCCAAGATTCTCTCCATAGATACCGAGGTGGCCAAGGCCGCGCCAGGGGTGCTCGATATCCTCACCGGCGCCGATTGGCAGGCGTCGGGCTGGGGCGACCTGCCGGTCGGCGATGCTGGCCGCAAGCGGCGGGACGGGTCCGACCTCTACCGCTGCCGCTATCCGGCCTTGGTGACGGACCGGGTCCGTTGGGTCGGCGACTATGTCGCCTTCGTGGTGGCGGAAACCCGCGAACAGGCCCAGGACGCCGCCGAACTGATCGAGGTGGATTACCAGCCGCTCGCCGCGATCATTTCGACCGCGGAGGCAACCAAGCCCGGCGCGCCGTTGGTCTGGGACGATTGCCCCGACAATATCTGCTTCGTCTTCCTGGCGGGCGACAAGGAGGCGGTGATTGAGGCTTTCGCCAAGGCCGACCACGTGGTCGAACACACCTTCGTCATCAACCGGGTCACCGCCGCCGCTACCGAGCCCCGGGGCTGCGTCGGCGACTACGATTCTTCCCAAGACCACTACACCATCACGACGACGCTGCAGCGCGTCCATCTCTACCGCGCCCAATTGGCTAAGCAAGTGATGAAAATTCCTGAGAACAAACTGCGTGTCATCGGCGGCGATGTCGGCGGCAGCTTCGGCATGAAATCGGCGATCTACAACGAAGTGCCCCTGGTTCTGCTGGCTTCCAAGCGTTTGGGCCGGCCGGTCAAGTGGACCAGCACCCGTTCCGAGGCCTTCCTCAGCGACGGCCAGGGGCGGGACAACGTCACCACCGCTTCCTTGGCGTTGGACAACGACCATAATTTTCTCGCCATGCGGGTGGAGACTTTCACCAATGTCGGCGCCTATCTGCAAGCCGGCGGCGAATCCTTCGTCGGCAATATCGGCACCCTGGCCGGCGTCTATAAGACGCCCGTCCTCCACGCCGACGTGACGGCGGCCTATACCAATACCCCGCCGGTTCGGCCGTATCGCGGCAATGGGCGCCCCGAGGCGGCCTTTGTCATCGAACGCCTGATCGATCTGGCCGCCGCCGAGCTCGGCGCCGATCCCATCGAGCTGCGCCGCCGGAACCTGATTCCCGCCGACGCCATGCCGTACAAGACCGGGCTTACCTTTACCTACGATTGCGGCGAGTTCGAACGCGGCATGGACATGGCGTTGGAACTGTCCGATTACGCCGGCTTCGAGGCGCGCCGCACTGAGTCGCGGAAGCGGGGAAAGCTGCGCGGCATCGGTTTTTCCAACTCTATCGAGCGCGCCGCCGCGCCGGGTTCGGAAGGGGCGGAGATCCGCTTCGACCGGTCGGGCACCGCCACGATCTTCTCGGGCGCCGTCAATCAGGGCCAGGGCCACGAGACCGTCTTCAAGCAGGTGGTCTGCGACAGGCTCGGCATGGACCCCGCCGAAATCGCCTACATCAGCGGCGACACCGATACCGTGTTCTTCGGCGAGGGAACCGGCGGATCACGTAGCGCGACCCTGGGCGGCTCGGCGATGGCACTGGCGTCGGACAAGATCATCGCCAAGGGAACGGCGATCGCCGCCCATATGCTGGAGGTCGAGGCCGCCGAAATCTCTTTCGAGGACGGTATTTTTTCCAGCGCCGGTTCCAATCGGTCGCTGACCATAAAGGAGGTCGGCAAGGCGGCGGCCAACCCGGCTAACCTGCCCGCAGGCATGGAGCCCGGGCTGGTCGAACGCGCGGTCTTCGTCGCCGAGCTCATGAACTATCCCAACGGCTGCCATGTCTGTGAGTTGGAGATCGACGAGGAAACGGGCACCGTCGCCCTGCTCGACTATCACGTGGTGGACGATGTCGGCACGGTGATGAATCCGATGCTGCTCCACGGCCAGATCCAGGGCGGGGTCGCCCAGGGGATCGGCCAGGTGCTGATGGAGGATATCCGCTTCGACGAGGAGAGCGGGCAGCTTCTGACCGGTTCGTTCATGGATTACGCGATGCCCCGTGCGGCGGATTTCTCTTCCATGCAGGTGGCTTCCAATGCCGTGCCGACGGCCACCAACCCGCTCGGCGTCAAGGGCGCGGGCGAGGCTGGAAACGTCGGCGCCCTGCCGGCGATCGCCGCCGCGCTGGCCAATGCGCTCAACGAATTCGGCGTGCGCGACGTCCCCATGCCGGCGACGCCCGAGCGGCTGTGGCGGCTCATCGAGGCGGGCAAGACCCGCGCCTAGGGCACTCAGCCTTCCAATGCCTCGCGCAGATCTTGCAGATGGACCGGCTTCTGCAGGGTCGTTATGACCTGGGTGCCCGACAGGGAACTCAGCTTCTCCGCCATTTCCATGTAATGGGGATTAAAGCCCGTTATAAACATCAAATTTCTCGTTAAACATCAGTATATTAGTGCGGCTTGCCACCGGATTGCCACCCGATTTGCCACCCTAACTGAAAACCGCGTCTATGGCGGCTGCTGCGGCCTCGTTCCTGTTGCCATATAGATGGCCGTATCGGTTCAGCGTGAAGCCGGGCTTCGTGTGCCCCAGCTGGCGGCTCACGGCCATGATATCGAGGCCGCTGGCGATGAGCACGGCGGCGTGACAGTGCCTGAGCGCGTGGAAGGTGATTTTGGGCAGGGCGTGGTTAGAAACCGCGTTGCGCCAGTTATTCGACACGCTGACGGGCGAAGGCCAGTTACCCTCAATATCTCCGAACACCGGGGCATCATCGGGTAGGCCACCGAGGCCACAGGCAAGACGGTGCTCCATGGCTTCCAGCTTGTGCTTACGCAGGACGCCGATCACGGTAGCGGGAAGGGCGACGGTACGGATGCCCGAACGTGTCTTTGGTGCTTTGACACGTAGGTTCCCCTTGGTTTGCTCCAAGGATCGGCGGATCTCCATGGTGGCCGCGTCCAGATCGAGATCGGCCCAGGTTAAAGCGCAGAGCTCGCCGCGACGAGCGCCCGTCGAGAAGGCGAGCAAAGCGATAGGGTAGATAGGCAACCCCTCAAGTTTCATTAGGGCGGCCGTGACCTCTTCCTTGTCCCAGATGGCAACTTCCTTATCCTCGACTTTTGGTGGCCCGGCGACGACCGCGACGTTGGTCTGCACCCTCTTGGTCATGACGGCGAAGGCCAGGGCGAGGCTCAAGGTTGCGTGGGCGTGGCGGATCGTGCGGCGCGAAAGCTTGCCGGCACTAACCAGTTTGGTCTGCCAAGCGACGATAGCCGAGACATCAAGCTTTTGCAGTTTGATGTGGCCGAGGTACGGCAAGACCTGGCTGCGGATTTTAGAGCTGTAGCCCTGCAGCGTTATGGGTGAGGCGTTGAGGGGGGCGACGTTCTCAAGCCAATAAGTGAGGTACGCGCCGAGTGTTTCCTTGGAGGGATCGATATGGGTGCCCTCGTCGACAGCTGCGATCCTTTTCCTTAGTTCTTTCTCAGCGGCCTTCTTGTCGCCCTTGAAGGTCACATAGGCAATACGACGCTGGCCGTTTTCCCCTGGAGCCAGATCGAACTTGAGCTCCCACGATTTTCCTCTTGGTCGGATGCTGCCTCTCATT
>JAPUGG010000299.1 GCA_027292975.1 Alphaproteobacteria bacterium
TCCTCGCCGGTCAGCAGCCAAAGCCTGGCGAACACACCGACCATAAACCCATTGCCGGAAGGGGTCGGGCCGTCATGGGCGGACTTGGTGCGGACGATCAGGTCCGTGGCGTCGTCGGCGGTGAAGAAAAATCCGCCTCCGGTATCCCGGTAATGATGCTCGAGGACATCGACCCATCGCCGCGCCCACTCCAAATAGCGCGTCTCGCCGAGGGTCTGATGGAGGACGAGGGCAGCCCGCGCCATGGCGGCGTAGTCGTCAAGGGTCGCCATGGTGCCCGCCCGCCCGGCGCGGAAACTATGGGCCAGGCGGTGATCGTGCTGGCCGGCCTCCCGGGTCATGGCGGTGCAGATGAAATCGAAGGCGGTGACCGCCGCGGTGATCCAGTCGCCCTGGCCAAGGGTGGCGCCGGCGCGGGCAAGTGCGGCGATGGCGAGCCCGTTCCAATCGGCCAAGACCTTGTCGTCGCGCCCCGGCCGCACGCGGGATTCGCGCAAATCGAACAAGATTGCCCTGGCCTCGGCAAGGCGGGCCTCGGCACCATCGTCGAGGCGCTCGGGCTGGCCGAGGCGGTTGAGGATGGTGCTTCCTTCCCAATTGCCCGAGGGGTGGACCCCGTAGGCCTTCTTGAAGGGTTCCGCGCCATCGCCCAAGGCGGCATCCACGTCGGCCGCTTGCCACACGTAGAACCGGCCTTCCTCGCCTTCGCTGTCGGCATCCAGGGTGGCCGCGAAGGCCCCGCCTTCGGCGGTCATCTCCCGGATGATCCAGTCCGCGGTCTCGATGATTCTCTCTTCAAACAACCGGTCATTGTACAAGTTGAAGGTGAGTACTAAAATGTCTATCAACTGGGCATTGTCGTACAGCATCTTCTCGAAATGGGGCACCAGCCACAGCGCATCGGTGGAATAGCGCGAATAGCCGCCCCCCAAATGGTCGTAAATCCCGCCCTGGGACATCTGCCTGAGGGTGAACCGCACGGCCTCGCCGAGCTTGGGCGCGCCGGTCCTGAGGTGGGCGCGCAGCACCAGTTCCAGGGTCGGCACATGGGGGAATTTGGGGGCCGCGCCGATGCCGCCATGGACGAGGTCGAATTGGGTGGAGAGTTGTTCGGCGAGGCGCGTGGATAGGTCCGGCGGAATGAGATCGCCGGCCGCCGGCCGCGCCGTCTTTTTCAAGGCCTCGCTCATGACCGAGACGTTCTTGGCGACCATGTCGGCCTTTTCGCGCCATACCTCGTCGACCTTTCCCAGCACGGTCGGGAAACCGGGGCGCCCGAAACGGGACTCGGGCGGGAAATAGGTGCCGCCCCAGAACGGCGCACCGTCGGGGGTGAGGAACATGGTCAGGGGCCAGCCGCCCCGCTCGCCCAACAGCGCCAGCGCCGTTTGGTAGATGGCGTCGACGTCGGGGCGCTCTTCGCGGTCGACCTTGATGTTGACGAACAGGGTGTTCATCAGCTCCGCCGTGGCCTTGTCCTCGAAACTTTCATGGGCCATGACATGGCACCAGTGACACGCCGCGTAGCCCACCGAAAGCAGGATCGGCTTGTTGTCCGCCTTGGCTTTGGCGAAGGCCTCGGGACCCCAGGCCTGCCAATGCACCGGGTTGTCCGCGTGCTGCAGGAGGTAGGGGCTGGTTTGCTTGTGGAGGGCGTTTTCCATCGCTATGAGGGCTCAGGGTCTCGACGCCCCTATAAGGAACAACTGGCGTCGGTGCGGGCAAAAATGATAAGCGGTGAACCGATAAGGCGAGTGTGCGGTGCCGAGCGGTTCCAAACAAGCCCAAAATCTGGGTGTGCGTGGGGGCCGGCGCGACAGCGGGCGGACGAAGGGATGACGGAAGGCGACACCATATTTGCCCTGGCATCGGGTGCCGGCGTGGCGGGGATCGCGGTGATCCGGGTGTCGGGCCCCGATGCCGGCGCGGCCCTTGGGGCGCTGCTGCGCGGCCCCCTGCCGAGGCCGCGGGTGGCCACCCATGCCCGCCTCTACCTCCCCGGCGCCGCCGCCGCGGGCGGACGGGGGGCGGCTGAGGATAACGTGCTCGATGTTGGCTTGGTGCTGTGGTTCCCCGGCCCCCACTCTTTCACCGGCGAAGACGTCGCCGAACTTCACATCCATGGCGGCCGCGCCTGCCTCGAAGCGGTCACCCGGGCGCTGGCCGCGGTGGGGCCCTTGAGGCCGGCCGAGGCGGGGGAATTCAGCCGCCGCGCCTTCGAGAACGGCAAGATGGACCTGACCCAGGCCGAATCCTTGGCCGATTTGGTCGCCGCCGAGACCGAAGCCCAGCGCCGCCAGGCCATGGGCCAGTTGATGGGGGCGCTGGCGGCCCGCTACGATGGATGGCGGGCGAGGTTGATCGGGCTGGCGGGCGAGGTCGAGGCGGTGATAGATTTCGCCGACGAAGAGTTGCCCCAAGGCTTGACCGAGGGCGTGTTTCCCAAGATCACGGCGCTTTGTGAAGAGATATCCGCGCATCTCGCCGACGGCCACCGGGGCGAACGCCTGCGGAGCGGCCTGACGGCGGTGATCCTGGGCCCGCCCAATGTGGGAAAATCAAGCCTTCTCAATCGGTTGGCGGGTCGTGAG
Organism: Alphaproteobacteria bacterium; assembly: GCA_027292975.1. Lineage (GTDB taxonomy): Bacteria > Pseudomonadota > Alphaproteobacteria > SMXQ01 > SMXQ01 > SMXQ01. The sequence continues at coordinate 2,592 of JAPUGG010000299.1, forward strand.
GCGGCCATCGTCGCGGCCACCGCGGGCACCACCCGGGACGTGATCGAGGTCCATCTGGATCTCCATGGAATGCCGGTGATGGTGGCCGATACCGCGGGTCTGCGGGCGGCGGCCGAGGCCGTCGAGGAGGAGGGGGTGCGGCGCGCCCGGGCCCGCGCCGAGGGCGCGGATATCAAGATCATCGTCCTCGATGCCCAAGATTGGCCCGATCTGGACCCTGCCACCGAATCCCTCATCGATGAGGATTGCCTTGTGATGGTCAATAAAATCGACCTGCGCGATCCACGGTGCCCGCCGGGAGAGACCCTCTATATAGGGGGTGGTAAAAATAAAATCCCAATATATTGTGTTTCGGCGAAGACCGAGGCCGGTTTGCCCGATGCCTTGGAGGGGCTTGCGGAAATGGCCCGCGCGCGGCTCGGCCCGGGCGCCTCGGCGCCCTTGACGCGGGCGCGGCATCGGCAAGCGCTGGAAGATACCCTTTCCGCCTTGAGGCGGATCGATCCGGGGAAGGCCATCGAACTCAACGCCGAGGACCTGCGTCTTGCCGCCCGGGGGCTGGGGCGGATCACCGGTCGGGTCGATGTGGAAGACATCCTCGAACGAATCTTCGCCGATTTCTGCATCGGAAAGTAAGCCCCTGATGTTTCACGTGAATCACGCCATGATATGCTTTGACAGCCGGCCCGAGACGGGTAGAGTCTCGCGCCCATGACACCGCGTAGAGACCCTTTCGACGTGATCGTGATCGGCGGCGGCCATGCCGGCGCGGAAGCCGCGGCCGTTGCCGCGCGCATGGGCGCCCGGACCCTGCTCATCACCCATCGCATCGACACCATCGGCGAAATGTCCTGCAATCCGGCGATCGGCGGGCTGGGCAAGGGCCACCTGGTGCGCGAGATCGATGCCCTGGACGGGGTCATGGGGCGGGCCATCGACCGCGCGGGCATCCAATTCCGGGTGCTCAACCGGTCCAAGGGGCCGGCGGTTCAGGGGCCCCGGGCCCAGGCGGACCGCCGTCTCTACAAGCAGGCCATGGGCGAGATCTTGGCCGCCCAGGAGAATCTTTCGATCCGTGCCGGGGCGGTGGAGGACATCGTCGTCGATGCCGGGGGCGGGATCGCCGGGGTCCTCACCGCCCATGGCGAGGAAATCGGCTGTGGCGCGGTGATCCTGACCACCGGGACCTTCCTGGGTGGTTTGATCCATATCGGTGAACACACCACACCGGCCGGGCGGGTGGGCGAAGCGCCCGCGTTGGGACTCTCCAAAACCCTTGACAGGCTTGGCTTTCGGCTCGGGCGGCTCAAAACCGGCACGCCCCCCCGGCTGGACGGCCGAACCATCGATTGGCGCGGTCTTGTGGCCCAACCCGGAGACCACCCCCCCGAGCCCTTTTCGACGCTCACCTCCGAGATCACCACGCCCCAGGTGCCATGTTTCATCACCGGCACCACCTCAGCGACCCATGATCTGATCCGCGCCAATCTCCACCGCGCGCCACTCTATTCGGGGCAGATCGAAGGCATCGGGCCGCGCTATTGCCCGTCCATCGAGGACAAAGTGGTGCGTTTCGCCGACCGCACCCGCCACCAGATCTTTCTCGAGCCCGAAGGCCTCGATGATCCCACCGTCTATCCCAACGGCATTTCCACCTCTCTGCCCGAGGAGGTGCAGCGCGAGATGCTGAAAACCATCCCCGGTTTGGAAGGGGCCGCCATGCTCCGCCCGGGATACGCCATCGAATACGATTATGTCGACCCGCGCGAACTCGACCACGGGCTTGAAACCCGCAAGATTCCGGGGCTTTTCCTGGCCGGTCAGATCAACGGCACGACCGGTTACGAGGAAGCCGCGGCGCAGGGGTTGATGGCCGGCATCAATGCGGCCCTGGCCAATGGGCGGAGCGGGCGCCGGGCGCCCGAGGGCGCCGGTGCCGGTGAGAAGTCCGGTGCCGGTGAGAGGTCCGAAGAATGTACCAGTTTCCGGCTCGACCGGGCCGACGCCTATATCGGCGTCATGATCGACGACCTGGTGACCCGCGGGGTCACCGAGCCCTATCGCATGTTCACCTCGCGCGCGGAATACCGGCTGCTTTTACGCGCCGACAACGCCGATCAGCGCCTGACCGACAAGGGAATCGCCGTCGGTTGCGTCGGCGCCCTGCGCCGGGCCGCCTGGCGGGAGAAGGCGCAGGCACTGGATCGCGCGCGACGTATTACACAACATCTTGAGGCTACCCCAAAAGAACTCGCAGCACATGGTATCAAGGTCGCCAACGATGGCGCCCGCCGCAGCGCCGATCGGTTACTGACCCACGCAGACATCGGCATCGCCCGGCTCGCTTCCCTGTGGCCCGAACTCGGGGGTATGGATGGGACGATTGCCCGGCAGGTGGAAATCGATGCCCGCTATGCCGTCTATCTCGATCGTCAAAAGGCCGACATCGCCGCCTTCCGCCGTGACGAGGCGCTGGAAATCCCCGCCGGTCTCGATTTCGCACGGGTCGGCGGCCTCTCCAACGAGGCGCGCGAGAAGCTCGAACAAGTCTCACCCCGCACCCTGGGCCACGCGGCGCGAATTCCCGGCTTGACACCCGCGGCGTTGACCGCGCTGCTCGGCCATGTGCGGCGGCGCAAAAAGAGCGGAAAGCCGCGGAAACGCAGGGCTTCTGCCTGAGTCAAGGCGATGCCCCGATCACCTTTCATGGCCTTCGATCCGCAAAGGTTCAACCCCGATGGGGGTGTTTCACGTGAAACACTTGGCGCTTTTCAAGCTTATGAAGCCACCCTGGTGAAGTGGCAGAAGGCGGTCAGTCTGGTGGGCGCCGGCACCTTGGGGGACGTGTGGCACCGCCATTTCCGCGATTCCGCGCAACTCGCGCCGCTGATCCCCACGCGGCCCGATGGCACCCCGACGGTGATCCTCGATATCGGCAGCGGCGGGGGTTTCCCGGGCCTTGTGCTCGCCGTCCTCGCCGCCACCGGGGCGCTACGCGAACCTGCTCTGGCGGTTCATCTGGTCGAGGCCAACGCGCGAAAATGTGCGTTTCTCAAAGAAGTCGCGCGGATCACCGGGGCCCAAGCGGTGATCCATCGGTCTCGGGTGGAAAACCTGGCGCCGTTTCCGGTGGATGTGGTCATGGCCCGCGGATTTGCTCGCCTGCCGAAACTTATGGCCCTCGCCACCGGCTTCCTCCAACAGCCCGATTGCCACCCCCTGGGCCTGTTTTTGAAGGGTCGGGGGGTGGATGAGGAATTGACCGACGCCCGCAAACGGTGGAATATGCGGGTCGAACACATCGTCAGCGTGACCGACCCGGAAGGGGTGGTGCTGCGGATAAAGGACATCGTCCTTGGATAGATCCGGCGCCGTAACCGCCAATGTCACGCCCCATCCCGACGCCCGGGAGGGGCGGCGGCCCAAGGCATCGGGCGGGCCGGACCCCCAGCCCCGGATTCTGATCATCGCCAACCAGAAGGGCGGCGTCGGCAAGACCACCACGGTCATCAACCTCGCCACCGCGCTTGCCGCGGCGGGCAGTCGGGTTCTGGTGGTGGACCTGGATCCCCAAGGCAACGCCTCGACCGGTCTCGGCATCCCGCGAAGTGCCCGCGCTCACGGCACCTACGACCTCTTGATCGGCGCGGCAAAAATCGATGAAACCATTGTCTCCAGCGAGGTTCCGGGCCTCGACGTGGTGCCGAGCACGGTCGATTTGGCGGGCGTGGAACTGGAACTCATCGACATGGAGCGGCGTGAATATCGCCTCCGCGATGCGCTTCGGGGGGCGCGTCCCCAATACGACTACATCTTGGTCGATTGCCCGCCATCGCTCAACCTGTTGACTCTCAACGGGTTGGTGGCGGCGGACGCGGTGCTGGTGCCGCTGCAGTGCGAGTTTTTCGCCCTGGAAGGCTTGACCCATCTGCTCAAGACCCTCGATCGCGTCAGGCTCAACCTCAATTCCAGCCTTGAGCTACTAGGTGTAGTATTAACAATGGTCGATACACGCAATAACTTGACAAACATGGTCGCCGCCGATGTGCGTCAGTTTCTTGGAGACAAGGTCTACGACACCGTCATTCCCCGCAACGTGCGGGTATCGGAAGCGCCGTCCCACGGCAAACCGGTGCTGCTCTACGATTTCAAGTGCGCGGGCTCCCAAGCCTATATCCGGCTTGCCCGGGAAATCCTGCACCGTGAAAAGGAATGCGTGACATGACAGAAGAAAGCTCCCAGCCTCACCGCGGCCAGCGCAATCTCGGACGCGGCCTCGCCGCGCTGTTCGGAGAGGATGACGGCGCCGCCGCGCTTGCCGCGGTGCGCAGCGTGCCGGTCGGCCAATTGAGGCCCGGGCCGGTGCAGCCGCGGCGCAATTTCGACGACGAGGCGCTTCAGGCCCTGGTCCAATCGGTGCGCGAGAAAGGCGTGTTGCAGCCCCTTTTGGTCCGGCGTGCGGTGGGAGGGGTCGAA
>JAPUGG010000003.1 GCA_027292975.1 Alphaproteobacteria bacterium
CCCGGACCGCGCCGCTTCCATGAGGATGGACTCCGCCTGCCCCTGGCCCTTGAGCTCGGGGTTCGCGCGCGGGTCCGGGGCCCGGCCGTCGCCCTCTTGCGGTGCCGTGTCGGTCATGGCTTAAGCAGCCTTTCGCCGACCGTGGCGCTGATCACCCGCGCCACTTGGTCGACCGGCCGGGTGGTGTCGACGACGACGCAACGCTCGGGCTCGCTCCGCGCGATGGTGAGATATCCCTCGGCCACCCGTCGGTGGAAGTTTTCGTCCATGCGTTCATAGCGGTCTTCGCGGGCGGCCTCATCCCGGTCATCGGGGCGGGCGCGGGCGCGGGCCAGGCCGTCGCCCACCGGGACATCGAGGATGAAGGTCAAATCGGGCTTGAGTTCGCCCGCCGCCAGGGCATTGAGTTGCGTCACCGCGTCGAGGGGCAGCCCATGACCGAATCCCTGATAGGCCAGGGTGGAATCCGTGAATCGATCCGAGATCACCCAGCGCCCCTCCGCCAGGGCCGGCTCGATCAGGTGGGCGACGTGGTCGGCGCGGGCGGCGGCGTACAGGAAGGCTTCGGTCAGCGGTGTCCAGCGGCCGGGTGCGCCCGAAACAAGAAGCCTGCGGATTTGTTCGCCACCGTCCGAGCCACCCGGCTCGCGGGTCAGCATTACGGTGATCCCACGATCTTCCAGGAATTCGGCAAGGCGCTTCGATTGGGTTGACTTTCCCACCCCCTCGCCCCCTTCCAGGGTGATGAACTTGCCCCGTTGTCGCTGGTTCACCCGTTTCCCACCGCGTTACTTCAGTGCGCCCCAGAGCAGATAGCGCAAACTCGTCGAAAGCCGGCCCATGAGGCCCAGCCTTTCGACGCCCTTCCCCGCCCTGAGTGGGATGTGAACCGGCGGCAGGTCGGGGGCGGTGATGGAGAGAGTGGCGATCACCGCGCCCTTGGCGATGGGTGCGGGAATGGGGCCGGTATAGACCACCTTGACCTTGGCCTTGCGCCGGGCGCGGCGCGGCAAGGTGAGGGTCACGTCCCGGTCCACCAGCAGGGGCACGGTCTTGTCCTTGCCGAGCCAAACCTCCGCCGCCTCCACCGTGTCGCCCTTGCGGAAAATTTTGAAATTTCTGAATTCCCTGAAGCCCCAGGCCATCAGGCTATGGGACTCGACCGCCCGCACGCGCGCGCTGGGCAAGCCGTTGAGCACCAGGATCAGCCTGCGGCCGTCGCGTTCGGCCGATGCCGCCAGGCCATATCCGGCCGCTTTGGTGTGCCCGGTCTTGAGCCCGTCAGCGCCGACATTTCGATAGAGAAGCGGATTGCGATTGCCCTGGCGGATGCCGTTGTAGGTAAATGTCTTTTCCGAATAGATTTTGTAGTACTCGGGAAAATCGCGGATCGTTCTCCGCGCCAGGGTGGCGATATCCCGCACCGACATAAGATGGCCTTCCTCGGGCCATCCTGACGCGTTCTTGAAGGTGCTGTTGGTCAGGCCCATCTCCCGGGCTTTTTGATTCATTTGGGCGGCGAACGACTTTTCGTCTCCCGCCAGGCCTTCGGCAATGACGATGGACGCGTCGTTGCCCGACTGCACGATCACGCCCCTGAGCAAGTCCGTCACCGATACGCTCTTTCCCACCCCGACGAACATTTTGGATCCGCCCCGTTTCCAGGCCTTGCGGCTGACCACGAAGGAATCGTCCAAGGAAAGGGACTTTTCCTTAAGCCGCTCGAACACCAAATACACCGTCATCATCTTACTCATGGATGACGGCGGTACCGCTTGATCGGCGTTGGTGGCCAACAGCACGGTTCCGGTTTCGGCATCGATCATGATGGCCTGCTTGGCGCTGGTATCGACGGCCGCCGCCGGAGCGAACGGCGCGACGGCGAGGAACCAGCCGAGCAATGCGGAGGCCGCAGGGACGACGAAGGTGGTGAGCTGTCTCGATCGGGTCATGGTGCCGGGGTCTATAATCGGTTTGCCATCAACGATGATGCTGGCCATAGGTATTCCATGTTCATTCATCAGCGGTCGACGATGAGCCGCGCATCGGTGAAGCCCGCGCCGATCATCTGTTCCAGTATTCCATCGGCGCGCTTGAGATCATCGATGGGGCCGATCCGAACCCGGAACATGTGCTGTCTGTTGTTAATGACGGCGAGGATATTGGTCGGTCCAAGGACCGAGAGCCGGGCCCTCAGGCGATTGGCGTTGATGTATTGGGCGAAGGACCCGGCCTGAATATACATCCGCGTCGCGCCGACCGGTTCCTGGGTAATTCGCCCGTCGGCTTGCGGTTTGGCGCTGACCGTCCGAACCGGTGATTTCGCGGCGGCGCTCGGTCGCGGCGCGGCGGCCGATGAACCGCCGTCGCGGGCCCCGGACAACGGAGCCCTGGTGACAGCGATCCGCGGCGCCGGGCGTATGGTCGGTTTGTCGGGTGACCCATGGTTTCCATTGCCGGCTCGGGCAATCTGCACCTGCCCCGCCCCGCGTCCGTACAACAGAGCGAGCCGGCGGCTCTCATCGGCGATGATTTCGACGCGAACCTTGGTCGTGCCATTGCCGACGAACCCCAGAAGCTGCGCCGCGCGCCGCGAGAGATCGATGATGCGTCCATGGGCGAACGGGCCACGGTCGTTGACCAGTACGCGAATGGCGCGCCCGTTCTCCAGGTTGGTCACCCGGACCATGCTCGGCAGCGGTAGGGTTCGGTGGGCGGCGGAGATGCGGTTCTGATCGAACCGCTCGCCGTTGGCGGTCAGCTTTCCATGGAATTTGGGACCGTACCAGGAAGCGATGCCGGTTTCTTGGTAAAGGTAGTCCACCGACGGGTAGTACCACACGGCCCCGATCTTATAGGGCTTGCCGACCTTGTAGACGCCCCGAGCCGGCGCGGCGGTGGTATCGCGGGCGATTTTCTTCGCCGCATGAATCACCAGCTGGGTTTCCGAGCAACCGCCGAGCAGAGCTAGGGCGGTGAGCATCGCGCCGAATTTCAGAACCAAAGGCATAATCTTGTTACGTTTCCGCCTCATGTTGTGGCGCCGGCAATCTATCGCCGTCCGACCCGGTCGGCAAGGGTGCCCACCGCGGCGGCAAATGACAGCGAGCAATTCCAAGACAGCGTCGCCCGAAAGTTCCGGTAGACCAGCAAGGCCGGGCCGCCGGGACCGTCGGGCAGAGCCAGCGACGCGGCTAGGGGCCGGGCCGGAAGGGCGCCGCCGTCGAGGCGGCGGATGCCAAGCGCCTGCCATTCAGGCAGTGTTTTGGTCGCCGTAAGCTTTCCGAGCGCCCGGCATCCCTTGGGCCGCGATTTCGGCATGAGGCCGGTGAGGCTATCATCGAAGCTCGGCGGCAGCTTGACTTCGCGGCCCCAGGTCTGATCGCTGCGCCAACCCGCTTGCCGCAGATAATTGGCGGCCGAGGCAAAGACGTCGCCTAACGTCCCCCAGATGTCCCTGCGCCCGTCGCCATCGTGGTCCACCGCGTAGTTGAGGAAGCTCGACGGCATGAACTGGTTTTGCCCCATGGCGCCCGCCCATGAGCCCTTCATCTTGGCCGCCGTGATATGACCTTGATCGACGATCAGAAGTGCGTTGAACAACTCCTTGCGGAAATAGGCCGAACGCCGTCCGTCGAAGGCCAGCGTGGCCAGCGCGCGCAGCACGGAAAATCCACCCGTGTGCTGGCCAAAATTGGTTTCGATACCCCAAAGTGCGACAATGAATCGAGGCTGTACCCCATAGCGGCTGCCGATGGCCTTCAGCAACTCAGCGTGGGTTTTCAGGCGCTTGCGACCGGTTTCGATCCGCCAGGCGTTGGCGCGCTGGTCCACGTATTGACGAAATGTCTGGGTGAATTCCGGTTGGTGCCGGTCAAGCTCGATCACCCGTGCGATAGGGGTCAGCCCGGTCAGGGCCGATTCCAGGGTCTTTTTTGAAATACCCCTGGTCAAGCCCTCCTGGTAAACGCCCTTGAGCCAGACCGCGAAGGCGTCCGGGGAGGCCGCCGATCGTACTGTGCCCGGTACAAGCGTGAGCGCCGCGGCAAAGAGAACAGGCAGAGAGCGGCGGCTTTTCATGACGGGCTCCAGGTTCCGGCCCTTGTGCCACAGGCGCCTGCCCGACGCAATGAAGAAGGCGGGAGCTGCCCTAAATTGTCATTTTTCGGTCCCCGATGCCGGGGTGGCGGAGCGCCCTCGGCGGTGGCGGAAGGCTTCGCCGAAACCGGGGGATGGGGCTTGCCGACGATGGGTCCGGGGTATACCATTTTTCTCAAGATGTCCGGGTGTTTCGGGCCTGACCCTCGAGCATGGGCCCGTCGAGCATCGGCATTGCCCACGCAGCCATGGGAGGATGACATGCCTTTCGACCAGACTGATTCCCGTTCGCTTAAATTACGCCAGAAACTCGACCACCCGGTGGTAGATGGCGACGGCCACACTCAGGAATATCATCCCGTCCTGATCGATTATTTGAAGGAAATCGGCGGCAACGATATGGTTGGGCGCTACAAGTTGGCGCGCTTCGGGCGCGAGAGCTGGCAGAAGCAATCCCGTGAGGAACGTTTCGACAAGCAGACCCGACGGCCGCCCTTCTGGACGATGCCGTCCAAGAACACCTTGGATCTCGCCACGGCGATGCTGCCTAACCTGTTCCGCGCCAGGCTCGACGAAATGGGCATCGATTTTGCGGTTGTCTATTCGTCGCAGTTTTTCTTTGCCACCTGCCGCGACGAAGAAATCAGACGGGCCGGCTGCCGGGCCGTCAATCACATGAACCGCGATGTGTTCGGGCCCTACGCGGACCGCATGACGCCGGCGGCGGTGATCCCGACCTGGACGCCCGAAGAGGCGATCGAGGAGTTGGATTATTCCGTCAACACGCTGGGCCTCAAGGCGATCCAACTCACCAATCTCAATTTCCGCCCGATCCCGATTATCGAACGCGAGGCGCCCGAGGTGTCGGGCTACGTGTCGTGGATCGACCCCTTGGCCCTCGACAGCCCCTACGACTACGATCCCATGTGGCGGAAATGCGTCGAGTTAAAGGTCGCGCCGACCTGCCACGTGGGTGGCCAAGGCTGGGGCGCGAGGCGTTCGACCTCCAATTATGTTTATAACCATATCGGCTCTTTCGCCGCCGCCAACGATGCATCCTGCAAGGCTTTTTTCCTGGGCGGCGTCACCCGCCGTTTCCCGGAATTGCGCTTCGGTTTCCTGGAAGGCGGTGTCAGCTGGGCGGTCACGCTCTACAACGATCTGTTCGAGCACTGGGAGAAGCGCAACATGAACGCGCTGCACGATAATCTCGACCCGGCCCGGATCGACCGGGATCTCTTGCGCGAACTGGTGACCGAATATGGCGGCGAGGCTTACGCCTCTCATCTCGACGACTTCAAGACCCACGACGACAGGATGATGGGCGCAAGGCCCGGTTTCAACGTCGAGGACTACGACTGCATGGATGATTGGGCCGCCTGCGGGATCGAAAAGGAAAAGGATATCTACGATCTCTTCGTACCGAAATTCTTCTTCGGTTGCGAGGCCGATGACAGGACCCTGGCGATGGCCTTCAATTCCCGCATGAACCACGAGGATGCGCGGTTGGGCGCGATGTTCTCCTCCGACGTATCGCACTGGGACGTGCCCGACATGACCGAGACCCTGGTTCAAGCGTATGGCCTGGTCGAAAAGGACCTCATCGACGAGAACGATTTCCGGGACTTCACCTTCGCCAATATCGTGCGGCTGCACGGCGAGGTGAACCCCGACTTCTTCAAGGGCACCGCGGTCGAGGATGCGGCCGCCAAGGTCCTGGCCGCATCGCCATGAATGAACGCCGCGTCGACCAACTTTACGTCTTTTTGTCCACCATGGAAGCGAACCCGCCGGCGACCGCGCTCAGCGGCGCGGAGATCGCGGAGCAGCATCACGCCTATATCCAGGGTCTCAAGGACCAGGGCAGGCTCATGGGCGCCGGCTCGGCGCGGGATTCCGACGGCAATCGCTTCATGGACGGCGGGCGACAGGCGGGCGGCCTGATCGTCGTCCGCGGCGGAAGCCTCGCCGAGGCCGAGGCCTTGGCCCAGACCGAGCCCTATTGCCGCGAGGGACAGCGGTCCATCAAGGTAATCCCCTGGCAACGGACATGGTTCGAGGACTGAACGGGGGCTTTTAGATCGAAAACCCGTGGGTCAATGAGGACGATCACCAGGGCGCGCCTTCCAGGCGCCCCTTTCGGAAGAGGTTGCAATGAAGAAGCTTCTCATCGGTTTCGGGGTGCTCTTGGTTTTGCTGATCGCCGCGGCGTTGATCGTGCCGGCGTTGATTCCGGTCGATGTTTACAAACGGGAAATCATCGCCGTCATGGAGGGGGCGACCGGCCGCAAGGCCCGCATCGGCGGCGATGTCAAATTTTCCATCCTGCCCCGTGCCGAGTTCGTGGCCGGCAAGGTTTCGCTGGGCAACGCCAAGGGCGGCCAGGCCAAGACCATGATGAGCCTCGATCGGCTGACGGTACGGGTGGGCATTTTCCCGCTGCTGACCGGCAACCTGGAAATCGATGCCCTGGTGGCGGAAAGACTGCTTATCAACCTGGAGGTTGATAAAGGGGGGCGCCCCAATTGGCAATTCGGCGCCGCCGGAAAACCTGCCCCGGCCAAGCCCGAAGACGTCAACCCGGCTGGCGCGCCCTGGCTTGCCGGCCTCAAGCTCGGCGACGTGCGTCTGGTCGATAGCCGCATCAGCTATACCGACATGAAGAGCGGCGCCCGGCATGTTGTGGACGGCGTCAATCTCAAGCTCTCCCTACCCTCTTTAGCGCGCCCCATGCGGGCCGAGGGGTCGGTCGTCTGGAACAAGGAGAAATTGACCCTGACGGCGGTTGTGTCCAACCCCAACGCGGTTCTCGCCGGCAAGACCACGGAACTCGACATCAGCCTCAAATCCGCGCCGCTGGCGTTTTCCTTCAAGGGTCGGGCTTCGGCCGGCAAGGAGATTGCGGTCGGCGGGCGCATCAAACTCGACGTGCCGTCGGTGCGCAAGTTGGCGGCCTGGGCGGGGACGCCCTTGAACGCGCCGGGTCAGGGATTGGGCCCGCTCAAGATCTCCGGAGAGTTGGACATGTTGGGCAAGGTGGTGGCTTTCCGCAAGGCGAAGTTCAGCCTCGACGCGATCGAAGGCACCGGCGAGCTGTCCTTCGACCGGCGCGGGCGCAAGCCCTTCATCAAGGCGGCGGCGAAGCTCGGCCGGTTGGATCTCAACCCCTATTTGCCGCCGGATAAGGCGGCGTCGGCCAAGCCTCGGGCGGGCAATGCGGGCCCCGGGGACTGGAGCGACGATCCCATCGATCTATCGGCCCTGGACAAGCTCGACGCGGCGCTGGAGCTCACCGTCGCCGGCCTGCTGATTCGCAAGATCAAGATCGGTGAATCCAATCTCAAGGTGACTCTTAGGAACGGGATCCTGGTGACGGACCTCACCAAGATGGCGTTTTATGGCGGCGTCGGTAAGGCGCGGGTGACGACCCGGGGCGGGCGCGGCGTGCCCGTTCTCTCCCTGAACGCGACACTCACCAAGTTCAAGGCCAATCCGTTCATGCGCGACGCCATGAACCTGGACCGGGTGGAAGGGACCGCTAATGTCAAGGTGAGGATAAACACCAGGGGACGAAGCCAGCGCGAGATGATCCAGGCGCTTGCCGGGGAAGGCAAGGTGACCTTCCTGGACGGCGCCATCAAGGGGATCAACCTCGGCGCCATGGTGCGGAACATCAAAAGCGCGTTCCTGGGTTCGGACGCGAGCCAAACCCAGAAGACCGACTTCTCGGAGATGGGCGGCAGCTTCCAAATCCGCCGGGGCATCCTCACCAATAACGATCTCTTGCTGAAATCGCCGCTGTTGCGACTGACCGGCAAGGGCAAGGTCGACCTGCCCAAGCGGTGGATCGATTACCGCATCGAGCCCAAACTGGTGGCCTCCACCACGGGCCAGGGCGGGGCGGCCGGCGCCATCGGCATCTCCGTGCCGGTCAACATCAAGGGGCCGTGGCACGACATCGGCTATTCGCCCGACCTCGGCGCCATGTTGGGGGACCTCGCCAAGCAGCCGGAAAAGGTGTTGGATTCGTTGAAGGGATTGATTCCCGGGCTGGGCGGGTCCTCGGACTCCGGTTCCGGGGACACGACCTCGCCGACGGAAAAGCCCTCCTCTTCGCCCTTGGACGTCCTCAGGGGCCTGTTCGGGCGCTAGGGTCTGTACTCAATAAGGGCTAACACATTGAAATAATTGAGTCTGATTTTGGCCATCGCGTCTTCAACAATGAGTCAAATCAACGACTTATACCTAATTGAGTCCGGACCCTAGAGCGCTTTCCCGCCCGATGTGACCTTCTGCGATACCTCGGAGAGGGCGGAAACGATCTTGGGGTCGTAATGCTGACCCGATAGGGCCATCAGCCGTTGCAGGGCTTCGATCCGGCTGATGGCGGCGCGGTAGGGACGCTGTGAGGTTAGCGCGTCGTAGGCGTCGGCGACGGCGAGAATCCGCGCGCCGATGGAAATATCGGTGCCCTTCAATCCATTGGGGTATCCCGAGCCATCGAAGAATTCGTGGTGCTGTTGCACCATTTCCGCCACCGGCCAGGGCAAGTCGATACGCGATAGGATATCGGCGCCGGCCTGGGCGTGTTGTTCGATGATGGAGACCTCGGCCTCGCTGAGTCGACCCGGCTTGACCTGAATTTCGAAGGGGATTCGTATGGTGCCGATGTCATGGGCGCGGGCGGCCATTTCGATGCCCGCCTTCTGGTCGGCAGGCAGTTTGAGTTGATCGGCCAGCGCGCCGCAGAGTTGGGAAACCCGCTGGTGATGGCCATGAAGATAGGGGTCGCGCATCTCGACGGCGTGGGCAAGCACCTCGAGGGTCTGCAACGTGGCCGTGTGCATGTCCTGGTATCTTGATTCGAGATCGGCGGCGGTAGTCTTTTCATCGGTGACGTCCTGTCCGATACCGACGATATAGTGGGAGTCCGTGTTGTGGCCCTGAAAGGGCTCGGCCTGGATGTGAAAGATCCGCGTCCCCCGCTTGGTCATTATCGGGCAGAACAATTCCTCCTCCTCCCGCGCGGCGATCTTGAGCAAGGCCTGATAGGTCGCCTCTTGATCCTCCTCGGGGATGAAATCGTAAATGCTACGTCCGATGACATTGTTGGCGGAGCGGCCAACGGCCTTGGTGAAGGCGGAATTCACATCTTCCAACCGCGCCTCGGTATTGAGGAAGAAAAGCGGGCTGGGGACCAATTCGAGAATGGCGCGCTGGGGCGCCTCCAAAGTCCTGGGGGCGATCTTTGACCTGACAAGGGCGCGCATCATGGGATGAAGGGCCAAAACCAGAAGGATCGATCCCAAGGCGGCAATCCCAACCACCTTGAGGAGGCCCATATTGGTGATGGCGGTGCCGCCCTTGAAGAAGAGGACCGAGAGCGTTTCCGTATCCACCAGGAAAATCCACCCGACGAAGGCAATGGCGAGGAAAAACGCGCCCAGGCCCGCGAGGATGCGGGCATACATCTCTAATTGCGGATTGTTGCGTGGATCGGGCTTGGGAATCCGGCTCGAGGTCAACAGCCCCTCTTCTAGAGGAATGTCCCAGGCCTGTTCCTCGGGCGGGGCTTCGCCCGCCGAGGTGGGCGGTAACGGCGATTCTTCCGCAATGCGGTCTTTTTCCGGAGGGCTAGACACGAGTTGGCGCCTCTACTAGTTTGCAGAAAGTCGAGCAGCATTATAAACAATTGCAGCCGTATATCGATAAAATGCAAGACGATATTGGCTAATATTAGATTAAAGAATTTTGAATGCATATTTGTGCGCTCACCATGACGACCCATGTTCTGTATTGGCGCAACCCGGATAAGTTCATATCTTTTAAATAGTTCGCTTGTGTGTCGCGGTCCCCTGTCGACCGTCCCAATCCTGGTTTGACGCTCGGCCCGGCCTATTTCCAACCTCGCCGGTGGGCGGAGCGGAGCGGAGCAACAATGGGAGATCTTTGATGACCTTTATCACCCCCTTCGCCTTATTCGTCGTCGTCCTGGTGGTCCTCGCCATTGCGGTTATCTTCCTTGGGGTCAAGATCGTTCCCCAAGGATTCGAGTACACCGTCGAACGTTTCGGCCGCTACACCCACACCCTGCGGCCCGGGCTTAATTTCATC
>JAPUGG010000030.1 GCA_027292975.1 Alphaproteobacteria bacterium
AATTTCTTGAGGGTGATGAGGTAGCGCGCGCTGCCGTTGAGGTAGAGCGTCACCGGCTGGTTGCTGTGTTGATTGCGGAGTTGTGCGTTGACGTTGAGGCTGGTCAGGCGGCAGGTCTCGGCGATGGTCGCCTTCAAGAGGGCGCATTCCTCCCTGGCCATACGGTAGACGAAGGTCCGGCCCCGCTTCTGGGTGTTGACAAGGGTTTGGTCGGTGGCGTCACCGAGCGGCATTTGGGTATTGAAACTGACGCTGACATTGATCCCGCCGCCCCCTACAGAGATGCTTCGGGCCTCGGCCGAGGCGCCCCAGGCACCGGTGAGGGCAAGGCCGACCACGGCCAGGGCGGCCAACCAGGGCAGTCGATGGTGATGCTGTGACTTCATTTACTTATCCTCCTTAGGCGCTGGCTTGGGCACTGGGCGGCTACCGTTAATGCCGAGCGGGCCAAGCGTTAGGCGCAAAAGAAGGCGAGACGTTGTCCCGGAGAGGGTAATTTCTGGGCAGGGACTGGGCCGCCGCCGGCCTAGCGCCGCGCCATCTGGCGTTCGCCATAGAGGATCGAATGGGTTTCGTCGTTCATTCCGGTGGTCAACCCGGCGCGCATCTCCCCGATCACCGCGTCGGCGCGGCCGACCGCGGGCCGGGCCTCCATGCGCGCCAGCCAATCCTTGAGCCGCGGCGTATCGTCGATTTGGATGCCCGCGTTCTTCCAGCCTCTGACCCGTCCATAGGCGGAGATATCGGCGATGGAATACTCGCTTGTGGCGATCCAGTCCTTGTCCACCAACTGTTCATCCAGCACACGGAACACCCGCGCGGTTTCGTTGCGGAAACGGTTGGCCGCGTGTTCGCTCGCTTGGGGAAATTCCGTGACGAAGTAATGGGCCTGGCCCAACGCCGGGCTGAGGTTGGCGGCGACCAGGTGCAGCCACTCGATAACCTTGTAGCGCCCGGCACCGTCCGCGGGCAGAAACTGGCCCGACTTGTCGGCGAGGTATTCGAGGATGGCGCCGGACTCGAACACCGAGAGCGGCGCGCCGCCCGGCCCGTCCCGGTCATTGATGACGGGGACCTTGTTGTTGGGGCTGAGTTCAAGGAAATCGGGTTCGAATTGCTCGCCGGTCCAAATATTGACCACGTGGACCTCATAGTCGAGCCCGGTTTCCTCCAACATGACGAGGATCTTCCGGGGGTTGCCCGTGACCCAAAGATAGGCGTCGATCATGATCTGCTCCCTTGATCCGAATGTCCTTCACTGCCGCCGACCGGCGCCCGCCGTCCGGTCTTTCGGTTGCGGGCGCGCCGGTTCCTGCATAATGTCGGGGCAAGCGGTTTTGGCAACAACATTCGGGAGAGCCGGGAGGATGCCGGGCGACATGGCGTGAAGCGGACCATGCCCCCGGAATAGACCATGCGCGACGTTCTTAAGATCTACCTGCCGATCACGCTCCTGGTGGTGGGCGGCTTCCTGTTGACCTGGCAGTTCGTCGACCCCGCGCCGCCCAACAACATCACCATCGCCACCGGCATGGCGGACGGGTCCCTTGCCGCCTATGGGGAACGATATAAAGCCATTCTCGCGCGCAGCGGCATCACCTTGGAGGTCCGCCACACCGCGGGCGCCAGGGAAAACATCGAACTGCTGAGCGATCCCAAGAGCGGCGTCGCCCTCGCCTTCGTCCAAGGCGGCATCGGCGATCCGTTCGGGGCGCCCGACCTGAGGTCCGTGGCTTCCCTTTTTTACGAGCCCGTCTGGGTCCTGGCCAGGGGCGCGGCGGCGGCGCGCAGGCTGACGGCGCTCAAGGGCAGGCGGATCGCCATCGGGGTCAAGGGATCGGGCACCAGGGTGCTGGCGAAAACGCTGCTCACGGCCACCGACATCGATGATGAGAACGCGACCTTGCTGTCGCTGGGCGGCGAAGCGGCGGCGGCGGCGCTGGCCGATGGCCGGGTGGACGCCGCCTTCTTCGTGTCCGCCGCGCTTCCCCCGCGCCTGCGCGCCCTCATCAAGAGGCCCGACATTCATCTGCTGGACTTCGCACAGGCCGACGCTTACCAGCGGCGCTATCAATATCTCTCCAAGATCAACCTTCCCCAAGGCGTGCTCGATCTCAGCGCCAACCTTCCCGCCACCGACATGACTCTGGTGGCGCCGACCGGCGCGCTTGTGGTGCGCGACGACATTCACCCGGCATTGATCGACCTGTTCCTCGGCGCGGCCATCGAGATTCACCGGAGCGGCAACCTGACCACGCCCTTCGGCCTTTTTCCGTCACCCAAATTCGTCGATTTCCCCTTGGATTCCGACGCCGAGCGTTTCCTCGAGTCGGGCCCGACATTCCTGCGGCGGGTGCTGCCCTTCGGCGCGGCGATCTTAGTGGAACGGCTGGTCATCATGCTGCTGCCGCTGCTGACCCTGATGATCCCGCTGTTCAAGATCGCCCCGCCGGCCTACCGCTGGGGAATCCGCCGCAAGGTCTATCGTTGGTACAAGGAGCTCAAACGGATCGAGCAAGACTGGCAAGCCAAAGGCGCGGGGTCCGAGACCGCGACCATCGTCGCCCGGCTCGACACCATCCAGGACCAGGTGGGCCATGTTCGTATCCCGCT
>JAPUGG010000300.1 GCA_027292975.1 Alphaproteobacteria bacterium
GGCGTCCGATTAGGACATTGTCCACTTCCAAGGTTTCAGGGCGCGCGTCTGGGATCACAGGCATATCACCAATCCAATCGAGTTGATCTCGATCACCGAGCACGCGCACGCAAAGATCGGCAGCATAATTTGCTACCGTCAGCACTTTCACGATCTCTCCATAATCCTTGTCCCGTAGTCCTTGTCCCAGCAGTTTCTCTGCTCCTTTCCGGATTTCGTTTTCTGTCATGTCTGGCATATCTGGAATCGCCATTTTCATCATCCTCGCTGTCTCAACTCTGATTGCAATAATAATTGGCTGAACTCTGGGCAGTTAGCAATAGTCGCAAATCTGCCTCGGCTAAGGCTCCTAATGGCATTGTCAGAGTAAATGAGCATGAGCTAGCTGATCAGCAGCGGTTAAGACTCTCACGCGGCGAGCTGCCGCCATTCAGCTAGCGCGGCAGCACGGTTTTGTTTGAAGATATCACGGCGGTTGAGGTGGCAGTCGAAGTTGAAGTGGTTGTGGATCGAGGCGTGGGCGGCTGCGAATTTCTGCAGAGTCTTGATGTCCCTGAACCTGGCCATCGCTCCTTCCCGTCGTCGGAATGGCTGGTGCGAGTTTTCTGCTCGATTGTTGAGCCACCGTCCGCACTCCTGATCTGCAGCGTTGCCGATGATCTTCATTGCTGATCTGTACGACCGAAGCCGGTCGGTTACGATAGACCGCGGTCGGCCGTAACGTTTCATCGTTCGTTTGAGAAACTTCAGTGCAGCCCTGCGATCACGGCGCTTGGTCGCGAAAACTTCAAGCACCTCGCCTTCGTGATCTACTGCACGCCACAGATAGTACGTCTCACCATTGATCCTGACGAACACCTCGTCTGGCTCAAGCCGAATTAGTCTGACAATGCCTCTGAATGGCGTCAACTCGCCGCGTGAGAGTCTCGACCGCTTCGGGTCAGCCAGCTCACGCCCAGTTAGTCTGGCAATGTCGCGCGGGCGGATGACAGGGCCGCGGCTGGACCAACGCCGCACGGTCATGTAAATAAGAGGAGGCCTGCACCACCTGGGCGCGGGCACAGCTAAATGAACGACAGAGCCGCCGAACCCTTGTCGGCGGCAGAAATTTGGGAGACCGTCATGACATTCGATGCGGAGGCCGCGCAAAAGGTTCTTGCACAGATCGATCGCGATGAGCTGGCGCAGCTCGGCTGCGATCTTACCAACATTCCGAGCCCTACCGGGCAGGAGCTGGCCATAGCCGAATTCATCCTGCGCTGGTTCGATGCCAACGGCTTGAAGGCGGTCCGCCAGGATATCGCTGAGAACCGGCCGAATGCCGTCGGCGTGCTCAAGGGGGACGGCACAGGGCTTAGTCTCGGTTTCAACGGCCATATGGATACGAGCTTCACCGGCACCGATGCGGATCTGCGCATGATCGCCGGCATCGGCGGAGCGGACGAAGATCTCACCGGCCGTATCGTCGGGGACACGGTGCAGGGGCTCGGCATCTCCAACATGAAGGGCGGCGTCGCGGCCTTTATGATGGCCGGCAAGGCGCTCAAGAAATGCGGTATTCAGCTCAAGGGCGACGTGGTATTGGCGGCCGTCGTCGGCGAGATCTCGCGTTCGCCGATCGGCCCCTGGCAGAGCCAGGAATATCGCGGCGAAGGCGTCGGCACGCGGCACTTGCTGACGCACGGTATGCACACGGATTATGCCGTGTGCTGCGACGGCTCCGACCTCAACATCGTGTGGACGCAGACCGGCGTCGTGCAGGCCAAGATCTCGACCTACGGCAAGGCGCGGGCCGCCTGGGGGACCAAGCGCTCGGAGACCCCGATGGCGGAGTTCAACGCTATCATCAAGATGACGAAGATCATCGAGGCGGTCGAGAAATGGGGTGCTGAGTTCGAGCAGAAATATGTCTATGAATCCCCGAGCGGTCCGCTCTGGCCGAAGGTCAATATCGGTGGCATCGAGGGTGGCGCCCCCTATCGCCCCAATTACTTCCCCGGCGTCTGCTGCATCTATGTCGATGTGCGCATGCCGCCGCAGGTCCGCCCGGTCACCATCCAAAACGAGCTGGAGCGCGTGCTGAACGGGCTCGGCATCGAATACGATCTCGACGTCTACAAATCGCTGCTCGGCCACGAGGGCAAGCAGGTGGAGCCGCTGGTCCGGTCCGCCGAGGAGGTGCACCAGTACCTCTTCGGCGAGAAGATCAAGCCGGAACCTCCCGACCGCGCCAGCATCTGGACCGACACCAACGTCTACAACGAGCTCGGCATCCCCTGCATCAAGATCGGCCCGCGCGGCAAGCGCGTCGCACGCCTGGAGGAGATCAAGATCGACGTGATGCTCAAGGCGTCCAAGATCTATGCGCTGATGGCGCTCGACATTTGCTCCCGCGAAAGGACGGTCTAAGGGTACAGACGGGAAATGGACAGTGTCAGAGTAAATTGGCTTGAGCCTTTTGGCGTGGTTCCGTAGCGCCTAGCGATGCGCAATCCATTCCGTTGTTTTAACAGCTCGCCCGAGGTGATCCGCCTTGCGGTCATGATGTACATCCGCTACACGACCGCCTTAAGGAAATGGCGGCGTCTTGCGGAGCGAGGAAAAGCACAAGAAGAAGTGACGACGCTTATGTCCGCTTTTGGCTATAAGAGGACATAAGGTTAACGACCCTACTTGACGCTCAGGGGGCTAATCGGCCCCCATTCTTTTGTTAGCCCTATAGTTAGCCCGACCGAATCTGACGAAATACCGAAAAACTATAAAAGCCTTGAAGGGACTGGCGCGCCCGGAGGGATTCGAACCCCCAACCTCCTGATCCGTAGTCAGGTGCTCTATCCAGTTGAGCTACGGGCGCATGGTCGAAAAGGCCCGCGAGGCTACTCAAAACCGCCCTTCTTGGCAAGCCGCCCAATGGCCCGATTCCGGGCTCTTGGAACCGTTCCCGGCGGGCGCCGGTTCGCTCCGATGGGATTGTTGGGATTCAGGGGTTGTGAAACGGCCTCAACTCCCATAGAAAGCTTATAGGAATAAAAAAGCAAAATCGTATCTCTTGGGGTGTAGACCTTGGTGCTAGGAATTAGGGGTGGTTTTCCCATGACCCGAATAACAAAAAATGCGGTGATTTTGGCTGCAGCCTTGGCGGTGGGCGGCTGTTCGTGGATCTCGGATAATCTTTTTCCGTCTTTCGGCGGTGACGATCCGGCGGCGCCGCCCGACGCCCAGCCGGTGGCGCGGCCCGCCACCGCCCGCGCGCCTTCGGCGGGCAAGGTCCTGAGGCAGCCGACGGCGGCTCCGGCGGTTCCGGCGGTGGCCGCGGCCCAGCCGCCACCCATGGGCACTTCCACCTTCACCCCACCCGCCGTCACCCCCGGCTCTCCCACGGGGACCACGGTTGGCACCAAGGTGGTCCAGATGCGCGGCGAGTTAGGGCAGCTTCAAGGCGGCATCAACCAGCATAACCAAGAGCTCCAGCAACTCAGGGCGCAGACCATCAGCCACGCCCAGGGCTACCATGGCACCGTGGCGGCGATTAATTCGCGCCTGCAGGTCGGCACCACCCCCGGCAACCCGGTCCTGACCAGCCAATGGAACGCGGCGCAGACCCAGCTCGACGCCCTCAGCCGCGACATCGCGCTTCTCAATTCCCTCGCCAACCGGGTGGCCAGCGATTCGGCGACGACCAGTTACCTTCTTGAAACCACGCGCGCCACCTACGGGCTGTCCGGCGCCGTCGACGAGGATCATAGCCAACTCGCCATCCTCGAAGACGAGGTCAACCGGACCGTGGTCCTGGTCGACCGGCTGCTCAACGAACTGGCCGAGGATATCAACCGCCAATCGGGTTACGTGGGGCGGGAACGCAAGAACCTCACCACCCTTTCGGTGGCGGTCAAGAACGGCGAGTTGATGGGCGCTTCCCTCGCCAACCGCGCCTTCGCCGCGGCGCCCTTCTCCGCCTCCGCGCGTAGCCGTCCCGGTGGCAGCGCCGCCGTCACCTCGGGCGGCCGCCGGCCGTTGGTGGTGATCCGTTTCGACCGCCCCAACGTGGAATACGAACAAGCGCTCTACACGGCGGTCTCCCGGGCGCTGGAGCGCCGCCCCCAGGCCGGCTTCGATCTGGTCGCCGTGGCGCCCGGCCAAGGGTCGGCGGCCCAGGTCGCCCGCGGCGCCAACGCCGCCCGGCGCAGTGCCGAAAACGTGTTGCGCTCGCTGACCTCCATGGGGCTGCCGGCCAACCGCGTCAGCCTGTCGGCGGGCACGTCCGGCCAGGCCCAGACCGCCGAGGTCCACATTTACGTCCGCTAAGCGGAAAGTCGAATTTCGGCAAGGGGCCGCCATGGAGGCGGCCCTTTCCCTTGATGTGCCCGTCATGGGCCCTTTGACACCGGGCCACCATGGAGCGTTAAATAGGGGCCGATCCCATGGCCCAAATTGGTAACGGCCAAATTGGTAGAGGGAGGAACCAAGCCATGACCCGCGATTTCGAAGACCATTGCTGGCAAGACGTGATCCCGGCCGACGAGCTTGAGATCTACCGCACCTTTTTCGGGCGCGAGGTTCAGGGGCTCGGCCCCAAACCGGCGCTGATCGCCATCGATCTCTACAAAAAGGTTTACCGCGGCGGTCCCGGCCCGGTGGTGGAAATCAACAAAAACCACCGCGGCGCCTGCGGCGATAACGCCTGGGACGCCATCGAACCCACGGTCAAGCTGTTGGCCGCCGCCCGCGCCGCCGGGCTGCCGGTGATCTATACCACGAGCAGCGCTTCCGGCACGGTCTCCGCCACCAATCGTCGGCGCTCGGGTGAGCCCATCGGCGACGGCTTCGACATTTTCGAAGATTTCGCGCCCCAACCCGACGACCTGGTCATCGAAAAGCAGCGCGCGTCGGGGTTCTTCGGCACGCCCTTGTCGGCGCATCTCCATCTGATGGGCGTGGAGAGCCTGATTCTCTGCGGCGAAAGCACGTCGGGCTGCCTGCGCGCCTCGGTGGTCGATGCGTTTTCCTACGGCTATCATGTTGTGGTCGCCGAGGAATGCTGCTTCGACCGTTCGCTCCTCAGCCACAAGCTGGCGCTATTCGATTTGCACCATAAATACGCCGACGTCCTGCATGTGGACGACCTGCTGGCGGCGCTGGATTCCATGGCCGGCCGCAAAGCGGCGGAATAAGGTGGCGCGCGCAGCGGCGGAATAAGGCGGTTTAAATGGCGACACGGCGCATGCCCATCTTTCAGAAGTTCATCGACGACCTGCGCGCGGCCTTTGAGGACGGCCCCGACACCGCGGCCGCCATGGAAAAGGCCAGAACCCTTCTGGAAGGCCTGGTCGGGGACGAGGAATTGCGCGCCCGGTCCAAGGATTGGCCCTCCACCGAAGGCCACAAGAACCTTTTACTCTACGAAGACCCGGATTACGGCTTTGTCATCAACGCCGTGGTGCGCACGCCCCACCGAAAGGGCGGCATTCACGATCACGCCCATTCCTGGACCGCCTACGGCCTGCTGGACGGGGTGGAAAAGCTGGAGCGTTATTCGCGCCTCGACGACGGTTCCAAGGAGGGCTATGCCGAGATTCGCCTGGACCGCGTCACCGAGGGCGGACCGGGAACCGTCGACCTGGTGCCACCCTTCGATATCCATGCGGAAAAGGGCGGGCCAGGACGGTCGGTGGCGGTGATCGTGCGTTCCGAACGGCTGGCGGGTCGCGTCCTGCAGGGCCGTTTTGACCCCGAGTCCAATTTCACCAGCCAGGGCGACGGCCCGACCCAGGTCCCGTTCGAACTGGTCTAACTATCCGGCCAGCGCCACGTTGTCGATCAGCCGCGCCCGCCCGAGATGGGCGGCGGCGAGGATTCGGGCCGCGCGGTCCCTGGTGGTGACAGGTTCCAGGGTCACGGCATCGACGCATTGGAAATAGTCCACCGCGGCGAATCCCGCGGCGATCAGCGCCGCGCGCCCTTGGGCACAGGCGCCTTCGATGTCGGCGCCGTCCTCGATGCGCCCCGCGGCTTCCATGAGGGTCGCGTAAAGGGCGGGGGCGATGGCGCGCTCCTGGGCGGAAAGATAGGCGTTGCGCGACGATATGGCGAGCCCGTCGGGGGCCCGCGCCGTGGCCACGCCCTCGATCCTCACCCCCAGGTCCAGATCAATGGCCACGCGGCGGATGATGACCAGCTGCTGGTAGTCTTTCTCGCCGAAAAAGGCCGCATCGGGGGCCGCCTGGGCGAGCAGCTTGACCACCACGGTGGCGACCCCGTCGAAATGGCCCGGCCGGGCGGCACCGCACAGGACATCGGCTAGACCAGGGACCGACACTTTGGAGGCGAACCCGTCGGGGTAGATCTCGTCCGGCGTGGGTGCGTAGAGAAGGTCCACCCCCGCCGCGCCGGCGAATGCGGCATCGGCGGCCTCGTCCCGGGGATAGGCGGTGAAATCCTCATCGGGGCCGAACTGCGTGGGGTTGACGAAGAGGCTGACGATCACCCGGTCGAACGCCTTTCGCGCCGCCGCCACCAGCGCCCCATGGCCCTCGTGCAGGGCACCCATGGTCGGCACCAGGGCGATGGTCTCCCCGGCTTGGCGCCAGTCGGCCACCCGCGCGCGCAAGGCCGCCACGCCGCGGACCGTGGCGAGCGTGGACTCGGCGCGCGAACCGGTCATGGTCAGCGGGGGATCACCCGGAGATCAGTTTGGGCCCGCGCTTGGAACCGAAGCAGTGTTCGTCCCCCGGGAAGCTGCGCGCGCGCACCTCTTCGGCGAAGGCCCGCACCGCTTCCTCGATGTCGGTGCCGATATCGGCGTAGCGCTTGACGAATCGCGGCGTGAAATCGGTGAACAGGCCGAGGATATCCTCGGTCACCAGCACTTGACCGTCGCACGCCACCGAGGCGCCGATGCCGATGGTGGGCACGTCGATGGCGGTTGTGATGGCGCGGGCGACCGGCTCCATGGTGCCTTCGACGACCATGGAAAAGGCCCCGGCTTCGGCGATGGCCTTGGCGTCGGCGATGATCTTCCGGGCGGCTTTATCGCCGCGCCCCTGGACCGTGTAGCCGCCCATGGCCCGGACCGATTGCGGCTTGAGGCCGACATGACCCATCACCGGAATGCTGCGTTCGGTGAGGAAGCGGACGGTCTCGGCCATTTCCACCCCGCCCTCGAGCTTGACCGCGTCGCACCCGGTTTCCGCCAGGACCCGGGCGCAAGCCCGGTACGCCACGGCGGGGGAAACCTGATAGGCCGCGAACGGGAGATCGACGGTGACGCAGGCATGGTCCGCCCCCCGCACCACCGCGGCGCCGTGATTGATCATCATGTCGAGGGTCACCGGCAAGGTGGATTCCAGCCCGTAAAGAACCATGCCAAGGGAATCGCCGACCAGCAGGATATCCACGTGGGGATCTAAAAGACGCGCCATGGGCGTGGTGTAGGCGGTCAGGCAGACGATCGGCGTGCCGCCCTTGCGGGCGGCGATATCGGGCACGGTAACGGCGTTTTTCGGCTTCGCCATGGGTGACTCCAAGATGTCGAGAAGATGGCGGCCAGATTAGTACCCCTTTTTCAGGTAACGCAAAATGATTTTCGCGCATCGGGGCGCGACCCGGTAAAATGACCCTTTCGATCCCAAGGAGGCCACGGCAGGCTATGGCGCGGCGCAATCACATCTTCCTTTCCTTGCCGGGCCGCGCCCGCGGCAAACCCGGCACCGGCGGGGCAGGCGCAATCGCCGCGGCCATGGTTGCGCTCCTTGCCCTAACCGCTTGCGAAGGCGTCAAGGGCCCAGGGGCGCGGGCCAGCGCCGATGAGGCGGGCTTTGCCCCCACATCCCAACGCAAGCCGGTCATCGCCCGGCGCCAGATGGTCGCCAGCGCCAATCCCATCGCGTCTAGAGTCGGGCTGGAGATCCTCCGCAAGGGCGGGGCGGCGATCGATGCCGCGGTGGCCATGCAGATGGTGCTGACTTTGGTGGAACCCCAGTCGTCGGGCATCGGCGGCAGTTCTTTCCTCATGCATTTTGAGGCTTCGAGCGGAGAAATCGCCGCCTTCGAGGGACGCGAGACGGCCGCCCAGGCGGTCAAGGAGACCCTGTTCATGAACCCCGACGGCACGGCCATGGCGCGGGACCGCTATCGGGTCGGCGGCATATCGGTGGGTGTCCCCGGCACCCTTCGGATGCTGGAGCGCGCGCAACGCCGCCACGGGCGCCTGAAATGGCGCAGCCTTTTCCAACCCGCCATTGGTCTCGCCAAGCGGGGCTTCAAGGTATCAAAGCGGCTCCACGAGTCCATCGCGCGCGACCGCTATCTTTCTCAATACGCGGCCGCGCGGGCGTATTTCTTCGACCCCTCGGGCCAGCCGCTGGCGGTCGGCGCCTTGCTCAAGAACCCGGCCCTGGCGCGGACCCTCACGGCGGTTTCCAAGATTGGGGCCAACGCTTTTTACCGGGGCTCCATCGCCATTGATGTCGCCCGCGCCACCCGTGCCGACAAACGGCGTCCCGGCCTCATGAGAATGGCCGACGTCGTCGGCTACCGGGTCAAGTTGCGGCCGACGATCTGCGGGCCCTATCGCACTTGGCTGGTTTGCGGCTTCGGCCCGCCCACCGCCGGCGGCATCGCCACGGTGATGACCCTGGCCCTGCTGGAACGCTTCGATCTTGCACGGCTTCGGCCTGGCTCGGTCGAAGCCGTGCATCTGATTTCCGAAGCCACCCGTCTGGTCAATGCCGACCGCCTGCGCTACGTGGCCGACCCCGATTTCGTGTCGGTGCCGGTGTCGGGCCTGCTCGATCAAGGCTATCTGCGACGACGATCCGAAGTCATTCGCCGCGACCGGGCCATGAAAAAAGCAAGGCCGGGCCGCATCCCCATGCTCGCCCAAAGCATGGAACGGGCGGCCGCGTCCGTCGACGACGAGCCGTCCTCCACCACCCATATGAGCGTGGTCGATGCCCAGGGCAACGCCGTCGCCATGACCAGTTCCGTGGGCGGCGTCTTCGGCTCTAGGATCATGGTGCGCGGCTTCATGCTGAACAATGAGGCGACCGATTTTTCGCCGGTGCCGCGCACCCGTTCGGGACGGCCCAAGGTCAACCGGCCGGGCCCCGGCAAGCGGCCGCGTTCCTCCCAATCCCCCACCCTGGTGTTCGATGGATCGGGGCGCCTGGCGCTGGCCTTGGGAAGCCCGGGCGGGACGCGCATCATCGGCTACGTGGTCAAGACCCTGATCGGGGTGCTCGACTGGGGGCTGGATATCCAGGCTGCCATCAGCCTACCCAACCATGGGGTCAAGGGCGGGCGCATCGACCTCGAGCGCGGCACCGCCCTGGAGGACATCGCTCAGAATCTCCGGGCGCTGGGCCACAAGGTGCGCGTCAGGCCCTTGACCAGCGGCATTCAGGGCATTGCCCGGGTTGACGGTGTCTTGACGGGCGGCGCCGACCCCCGCAGGGAAGGCCTGGTGCTGGGCGACTGATGATCGGGCAATGGACTCCTTCGTGGGAGCGGATCTAGATGCCCTGGGCAATGATGCTACTGGCAATTATCTGTACATCGCTTGCCTACGGTTTCGGAGCAGGCATATTCGTGTTGGTGGTCACAAATAAATTTTTTTGGGGCCAACTGGGTCCTATTCCAGGCTTCCTCTTTTCCTCATACGCGTTCGTCATCGGCACCTTCCTGGCTGGTCTCTTTCAGATCAGGCGCGCCCGTACGCTGCCCAAGTGGGGCCGTGTGGGTTTTGGACTGTTCCTCGCCTTGGTTGTGATTGCGTTCCCCG
>JAPUGG010000301.1 GCA_027292975.1 Alphaproteobacteria bacterium
TGATCGAGCATGACGGCACCCTCACCGGGCTCACCTGGGAGGCCGGTCCGGGGCTCCACCAAGGGGCGCCGACGGCGTTGCTGGCCGAGGCCGAGAGCCAGCTGGCGGCCTATTTCGACCGACGCCTGGAGGATTTCGACCTGCCGCTGGCGGCGCCGGGCAGGGATTTCCAAAAGCGCGTTTGGGAGGCCATCAGGGCCATTGGTTACGGTTCCACCCGCACCTATGGCGCCCTGGCGAAAAAGCTTGGCACCGGCCCGCGCGCGTTGGCGGGGGCGTGCGGCGCCAATCCCATTCCCATTCTCATACCCTGCCACAGGGTTCTCGGCGCCGGCGGCAGGCTGCACGGCTATTCGGGCCGCGGCGGCATTATGACCAAGGGGACGCTGCTCTCCCTTGAAGGCGTCCGCGCCAAGGTTTAAAACTGCAGGAAATCGGAAGTTCCCAGGGGGATATCATGCCTGACATCACCATCGACGCCGCCGACGGCGGCAGCTTTTCCGCCTATCTCGCCACGCCCGAGCAGGCTTCGGCCCCGGCCATCGTCGTCATCCAAGAGATTTTCGGCGTCAATCAGGTCATGCGCGACCTTTGCGACACCTTCGCCGCCCAAGGTTACCTCGCCGCCTGTCCCGATCTTTTCTGGCGCATCGAACCGGGCGTCCAGTTGACCGATCAATCCCCCGAGGAATGGGACCGGGCGTTCGCGCTGATGAATGCTTTCCTCCCCGATTTCGAGAAGGGAGTGGGCGACATCCAGGCCACCATCAGCCATATGCGCGGGGCCGAGGGTTGCAACTCCAAGGTCGGCGCCGTCGGTTATTGCCTGGGTGGCAGCCTGGCCTATGCCGCCGCGTGCTTCACCGATGCAGACGTCTCGGTCGGCTATTACCCGGTGAAGATCGAAGATTCCCTGGAGAACGCCTCGAACATCTCCCACCCGTTGATGCTCCACATCGCCGAGGCCGACGGCTTCTGTCCCCCCGACGCCCAAGCCCAGATCAAGGAGGCGCTGGGCGGCAACGACCAGGTCACCCTCCACACCTATCCCGGCATCGATCATGCCTTCGCCCGCATCGGCGGTGACAATTACCACGCCGAGGCGGCGGCGCTCGCCAATCAACGCAGCCAGGCGTTTCTCACCGCCGCCCTCGGTTAAGGGTCGGAGTTGGCCATGGTCAAGGCGGTTCGCGTTCACGGCTACGGCGGGCCCGAGGCGCTTTCGGTCGATGAAATCGAGGTCGGTGCGCCGGGCCCGGGCGAAGTCCTCGTCCGCCACACCGCGGTGGGGCTCAACTTCATCGATACCTACCACCGCAGCGGGTTGTATAAGCTCGAGCGGTTGCCCCATACCCTCGGCGTCGAAGGCGCGGGAATCATCGAAGCGGCCGGTGCCGAGGTCACCGATCTCGCGCCCGGCGACCGTGTCGCCTATGCCGGGAGCATCGGTTCCTATTGCGAAATGCGGGTGATGGATGCCGGCCGCTTGGTCAAGCTGCCCGACGGGATCGGCGACCAACAGGCCGCCGCCATGATGCTGCAGGGCATGACGGTGCGCTATCTGATCCGTCGCGTGCATGAGATCGCGCCTGGTGAAACCGTCCTCATCCACGCCGCCGCCGGGGGCATCGGCCTGATCTTCTGCCAATGGGCGAAGCATCTCGGCGCGACCGTCATCGGCACCGTTTCCAGCGACCAAAAAGCGGCCTTGGCCGAAGCCCATGGCTGTGATCATCCGATCGTCTATACCCGGGAAGATTTCGTCGCCCGGGTGCGCCAACTCACCGACGGCGCCGGGGTACCCGTGGTCTACGATTCAGTGGGCAAGGAGACCTGGCAAGGCTCGCTGGATTGCCTCGCCCCAAAGGGGCTGATGGTGAGCTTCGGCAACGCCTCGGGCCCGGCGCCGGCATTCACGGTGCTGGACCTCATGCGGCGCGGTTCGTTGTTCGTGACCCGGCCGGTGTTGGCCCATTACACCGCTTCGCGCGAGGATTTGCTGGAATCCGCCAACGACCTTTTCGATGTGGTCGCCAGCGGCGCGGTCAAGATCGAGATCAACCAGCGCTACGCCCTTGGCGAGGCCGAGGATGCCCATCGCGACCTCGAGGGCCGCCGCACCACGGGGTCGTCCATCCTGATCCCCTGAGCGCCGCCTGGGCGCCGTGGCGGGGCCGGTCAGGTGTTCATGGATTCGAAAAATTCGCCGTTGTTCTTGGACGCTCTTAGCTTGTCCAGCAAGAACTCCATGGAGTCGACCACACCCATGGGCATGAGGATGCGCCGCAGCACCCACATCTTCGATAACGTCCCTTGGTCGACCAGCAGTTCTTCCTTCCTGGTGCCCGACCTGGTGATGTCGATGGTCGGGAAAGTCCGTTTGTCGGTCAGTTTGCGGTCGAGGATGATTTCCGAATTACCGGTGCCCTTGAACTCTTCGAAGATCACCTCGTCCATGCGGGATCCGGTATCGACCAGCGCCGTCGCGATAATGGTGAGCGAGCCGCCCTCTTCGATATTCCGCGCGGCGCCGAAGAAGCGCTTGGGCTTCTGCAGGGCGATGGCGTCGACGCCGCCGGTCAGGACCTTGCCCGATGACGGCACCACCGTGTTGTAGGCCCGCGCGAGACGGGTGATGGAATCGAGGAGGTTCACCACGTCGCGTTTGTGTTCCACCAGACGCTTGGCTTTTTCGATGACCATCTCGGCCACCTGGACGTGACGGG
>JAPUGG010000302.1 GCA_027292975.1 Alphaproteobacteria bacterium
GCTGGATCGTCGATTCGCGCGACGAGCATGCCGGCGAACGGCTCGACGCGCTGGAGGATCCATTCCGGCTCTATCGCTGTCACACCATCATGAACTGCACCAATGCCTGTCCCAAGGACCTCAATCCCGCCAAGGCCATCGCCGAAATCAAGAAAGCCATGGTGCAGCGCGGCTAGATCACACTCCGGCCCTGCCTAAGGCGCGCGTCCTTGGGCAAAAACTTAAGCGGTCCACAGGGAGAACGAGGACACGACCATGACCGAAATTATCGCTATTGCGACCGCCGACGGCGGCACCATGCCGGCCGAAATCGCCAGCCCGGCCCTGGGGTCGGGCAAGGCCATCATCATGGTGGCGCCGATCTTCGGTATCGAGGACGGCACCCGGGACATCATGGAAGAGTATGCCGCCAAGGGCTCGGTGGTGGTGACGCCGGACATGTTCTGGCGCACCAGTCCCGGCACCCTGGGCCGCGACGACATCGGGCGCGCCAAGGCGGTCGAGAGGTCCGAGAAATTCGACGTGGAGCAGGGGGTCCGGGACCTTGGCGACGCCGTCGCCTTCGTTAAGGCCATGCCCCAAAGCAACGGCAAGGTGGCGGTGTTCGGCTATTGCTTCGGCGGCCGTTTCGCCTATCTCGCCGCCACCCGGCTGGGGGTCGATGCCGCGGTGTCCTTCCATGGCGTCGCCATCGGCCAGCACCTGGACGAGGCCGATAACCTGGCCTGCCCGCTGGCCATCCATGTGGGCGACCAGGACCCGGTGGTTCCCATGGATGAGATCGCGGCG
The DNA here is from genome assembly GCA_027292975.1 of Alphaproteobacteria bacterium. Classification (GTDB taxonomy): domain Bacteria; phylum Pseudomonadota; class Alphaproteobacteria; order SMXQ01; family SMXQ01; genus SMXQ01. Next base: position 790 of record JAPUGG010000302.1, read on the forward strand.
ACCAAGGCCGCCATCGGCGCCAAGCCGGGGGTGGAGATCCGCGTCTATCCCGGGGTCGCCCATGGCTTCACCGGCAAGGGCCGGGCCAATTACGACGAATTTGCCGATCGCGAATCCAACCGCGCCGCCGCCGCCTTGATCGAGGCCATGTAGCCCAAGGGGGCCGGCGCGCCGGGTTAGGATCTTTGGCCCCCGTCCCGGCCCTATTGGCACCCCTGGTCGCGCGCTGGGCGGCGCTGCCCGGCAATCTGCGCGGCGGGTTGTGGATGCTGTTGGGGGGCTCCTGTTTTTCCGGCGCCATGGCCATCGCCAAATGGCTGGCCACCGACATCCACCCGTTCGAGCTCAATTTCTTCCGCTGTGTGTTCGGGCTGGTGGCCCTGGCGCCGTTATTCGTCCGTGGCGGGCGCGGCATCGTGGCGACGCGATGCATGGGGCTTCATGTGGGGCGCGGGTTGTTCGGCGGGGTCGGCCAGATTTGCGTCTATTACGCGCTCGCCTTTCTGCCGCTCGCCGTGATCACCGCCATAACCTATACCCGGCCCCTATGGCTGATCGTGCTGGCCGTCCTGTTTCTAGGCGAGCGCGCCCATTGGCGGCGTTGGGCCGCCATCGCCGTTGGTTTCGGCGGCGTGCTGATGGTCGCCCGTCCGGTGATGGCCGATGTGACGGTGCCGCTCTTGGTGCTGGTTTTCTCCACCCTCTGTCACTCCTCGGCCCATGTCTTTCTCAAGAAAGCGACGGCCATCGATCAGCCCATGACCATCGTCTTCTATTACTTGGTGATATCCACCATGGTCGGCGCCATCCCCACGGCTTTCGTGTGGATCACCCCGACCCCAGGGCAATTCGGCTGGCTCGCCCTGACCGGGGTACTCTATGTCGTAGGCCAGGGATTGATCACCCTCGCGTTCCGGGCCGGTGAAGCCACCGCCGTCACCCCCTTCGACTATGTCCGGATTCTCTATGCCATCGCTTTCGACATCACCCTGTTCGGCCTGTTCCCCGATGCCTGGACCATCGTCGGCTCCACGGTGGTCATCGGCGCGACCCTCTACATCGCGGGGCGCCACGCGCGATTGGCGCGGGGACCCACGGCGGGCGCCGAGCCGCCGCCTTGAGTGGATGGGAAGGCCTTGGGCCCCGGTTCCCCGATCTTGCGGCAGGGCGAAACTCCATTTAAAACAAACGCAGCAAGTCGGCCGGGGGTGCGCCCTAGGGGGAAATAAATGGATTTGACGGCGACGGTCAGTTTCGGTGAAATGCTCGCCATGGCGGGCCAGGCCGCCGTCATCTTGGCCGACCCCATGCGGCTCGGGTTCCTATGCGCCGGTGTCCTGATGGGGTTGGTCGTCGGCGTCATCCCGGGTCTCGGCGGCATCGTCGGCCTGTCGCTGCTGCTTCCCTTCACCTACGCGCTGGATCCCTATTCCGCCATCGCCATGATGCTGGGCCTTGGCTCGGTCACCGTGACGTCCGATACCATTCCGGCGGTCCTGTTCGGCGTGCCGGGCACCGTCGGTTCGGCGGCGACCATCCTCGACGGTTATCCCATGGCGCGGCGCGGCGAGGCGAGCCGGGCTTTCGGGGCCGCGTTCACGTCTTCGGTGATCGGTGGGTTGTTTGGCGCATTGCTGCTGGGGGTGAGCCTACCCATTCTCCGCCCCTTCATGGTGTCCTTTTCCGAACCGGAGATGCTCGCCATCTGTGTCTTCGGGCTTTCGCTGGTGGCGGTGCTGTCCGGAAGCTCCCCGATCAAGGGTCTGATCGCCGCGGCGTTGGGCCTTCTGGTGGCGACCGCCGGCAACGATCAGGAAGGCGCTACCCTGCGCTGGACCTTCGATTCCATGTATCTCTGGGATGGTTTGCCGCTGGTGCCCTTCGCACTGGGAATCTTTGCCATACCGGAGCTCGCGGACCTGGCCATCACCCGGACCACCATCGCCGGTGATACCAAAAGCATCCGCGCCCGTGGCCAGCTTGAAGGGGTCAAGGACGTCTTCAAGAACTGGTTCCTGGTCCTGCGTTGCGCGCTGATCGGATCGATCATGGGCTCGATCCCCGGGCTCGGCGCCTCGGTGATCGATTGGGTCGCTTACGGCCATGCCGCGCGCACAGAGAAGGGTGCCTCGGAAAGTTTCGGCAAGGGCGATGTGCGCGGCGTCATTGCCTCGGAAAGCTCCAACAATGCCAAGGAGGGCGGTGCCCTGGTGCCCACCATTGCCTTCGGTGTGCCGGGTTCGGCCTCCATGGCGCTGCTGCTGGGCGCCTTTCTGATTCAGGGCATCGTTCCCGGGCCGAAGATGCTCACCGAAAAGCTCGACCTCACCTACACCATGGTGTGGTCGGTGGCGCTGGCCAATATCCTCGGCGCGGGCATCTGTTTCGCCTTTGCAAGCCAACTCGCCCGTATCGCCATGATCCGGGTGGGTATCTTGGTGCCGCTGGTTCTTTCGGTGACATTCCTCGGTGCCTTCCAGGGCAGCCGCGACTGGGGCGATCTTTACGTGCTGATGATCTTTGGGCTGTTGGGCTGGGTGATGAAGCGGTTCCGCTGGCCCCGGCCGCCGATCATCCTCGGCTTCGTGCTGGGCGGTTTGATCGAGAATTATCTCTTCATCTCCATCTCCCGCTGGGGATTCGAATGGCTGTCCCGCCCGGTGGTCATCATTATCTTCTCGATCACGCTGATCAGCGTGCTGTGGCCCCTTTTTAAGCGCTACCGGCAAAGCAGCAAGGCGCCACGGGGCGGGCGCCAATTCGCCCTGCAACGGGATTACCTCCGCAATCCGGATCTCCTGTTCTCGGTCGTGGTTTTCGGGATCTTTCTCTATGCCGTCATCTTTTCGGCCCAATGGGAATTGGCGACGCGGCTCGAGCCGCAGACGGTGGCATGGTTCGGCGTGGTGGCGACCGGCCTGGTGATACTGACCAACCTCTTGGTCGCACCCGCCGAGAGGACATCGGGGGATCAAGCGGTGGCCGGTCAGATGACGGCGGCCGCCGACGACATCCATTTCGATATCCAGGCCGATTACGGGGATCTCTCGTCCCGGGTGATCTACACCCGGGCGGCCCGGTATTTCTTCTGGTGTGTGTTCTATATCGGGTCTTCCCATGTCGTCGGGCTGATCCCGGCACTGGCGCTTTTCCTGGTGGGCTACATGCGTTTCGAGGGCAAGGAAAGCTGGCGCGTCATCCTCTTGGTGGTCGGGCCGATGTGGATGTTCTGTTACGCACTCTTCCACGTCGTGCTCAGGGTGTTGTGGCCACAGACCTTGTTCGGTGAATGGTTCCCGGTGTTCCGCAGCATTCGGGAGCTGAACCTGTTCTAGGGCCCACCGGGATCAAATTGAATTAAGGGGCTTATGTCTGCTTATAGCCGAAAGCGGACATTGGGGCTTCAGCCGGAGCGGCTATTCCACCAACAGGAATTTGGACTAACATGGACACCGGACCGATGAATGGCGGCAGGCCAGTCCCGTTAACGTGACAATGCCGGAGGCGACAGTGAATTCATTTCGGTT
>JAPUGG010000303.1 GCA_027292975.1 Alphaproteobacteria bacterium
CCCTTGGAGCCTTCCAGCCGGGCGGCGGCGGCACCGGGCCCGAAGGTAGCAATTCCGTCTGCCTCCAGGCGGTCGGCGAGCCCCGCCACCAGGGGCCCTTCGGGGCCGATCACCACCAGTTCGATGGCGTTGGACTTAGCAAAGGCGCAGATGGCCTCGATGTCATCGGCGCCCATATCGACGCATTGGGCCTCCCCCGCGATGCCGGCATTTCCCGGTGCGGCAAACAGCGCGTCGACCAGGGAGGACGCGGAAAGCGCCCAGGCGAGCGCGTGTTCGCGGCCGCCCGAACCGATGACCAGGACCTTCATGACAGCACCATAATTATTCGCCCTTGGCTGGCAACTCTATTCGCCCTTGGCGGGTTTGGGGAGCTTATGTACCATGATTCCCCACTTGCGAGAGGACTTCATGACCGAGCCCGCGCCGCCCACCGAAAAGACCGAAACGCTGCCCAATCTGCCGGTCTTCTCGGTGACCGAGATAACCGCCGCCATCAAGCGGACCATGGAGGGAGCGTACGCGCGCGTCCGCATCCGCGGCGAGGTTTCCGGGCTGCGCAGGCCCGGCAGCGGCCATCTTTACATGGACCTGAAGGACCAAGACGGGATCATCGCCGCGGTCTGTTGGCGCGGCGTCGCGGCCCGGCTCGCCGTGGCGCCCGAGGACGGGATGGAGATCATCGTCACCGGGCGCATCACCACCTACGGGCCGGCGTCGAAATACCAGGTGGTGATCGAGGACATCGAACTGGCCGGCGAAGGGGCGCTTCTGAAGCTGATCGAGGAGCGCCGCAAGAGGCTCGCCGCAGAGGGCCTGTTCGACCAGCAAGCCAAACGGCCCTTGCCCTTCCTGCCCGACGTGATCGGCGTCGTCACCTCGCCCACCGGCGCGGTGATCCGGGACATCCTGCACCGGCTGGCCGACCGTTTCCCGCGCCACGTGGTGATCTGGCCGGTGTTGGTCCAGGGCAAGGCGGCGCCGGCCCAGATCGCCGCCGCCATTGCCGGCTTCAACGCGCTTGGGGCGGGCGGCCCGGTGGCCCGGCCCGACCTCATCATCGTCGCCCGGGGCGGCGGCAGCGTCGAGGACCTGATGGCCTTCAACGAAGAAGCGGTGGTCCGTGCCGCCGCGGCCTCGGAAATCCCGCTGATCTCGGCGGTGGGTCATGAAACCGACGTGACCCTGATCGATTTCGCGGCCGACAGGCGCGCGCCGACGCCGAGTGCCGCGGCCGAGATGGCGGTTCCCGTGCGCATGGAACTGGCCGTCCAGGTCACCGAAAACGGGCGGCGGTTGGACGCCACCATGATGCGCGGGATCGAGGAGGCGCGCCTCGCGCTCGCCCAGTTGTGGCGCATCGCCGGCGACCCCGGCCGCCTGGTGGAAGAAGCCGCCCAGCGCCTGGACGATCGCGGGGAGCGCCTGCGCGGTGTCGGCGCGGCGCTGATCGCCCATGCCAGGGCGCGCTTTGCCGGGGCGGCGGCCGGGCTCAGACCGCGTGCGCTGCGACTTTCGGTGCGCCATGGGGACGAACGCGTCAAAACCTTGGCCGAGCGCTTGGCACGCGAATTCGGACGGCTGTTTGCCGATTGCGCGGCTGACCTCGAGCGCCTGGGCGGGTTGCTGGCGAGCACGTCCTATGAAAATACCCTCGCCCGAGGGTTTGCCGTGATCCGCGACGGGGCCGGCGCGATGGTGATGAGCGCGGCGGCGGCCCGGCCGGGGATGGGGATAGAAATCGGCTTCGCCGACGGCACTGTGCCCGCCACCATCGGCGCCAAAGGAGGTGCGCCGCCGCCGGCGCCACAACCCAAGCGCCGCGCAAAGCCCAAGGACGGCACCGCCGATGGCGGCCAGGGGACGCTGCTGTGAGGCGCCCGCTTTGGTCCGCCGGTCGCGCCGCGGTCCCGTGTCTCGCCGTGCTCCTGGTTTGGGGCGTGATTCCGGCGGCCAAGCCCGGCGCTGCGTCGGACCTTCGGCTTGAGGGAAATTTCGTTCAAGGGGGGCTGGTGATCGGCCGCGCCGCGCCCGGCAGCCGCATCCGGCTCAATGGGCGGCCCATAAAGCAGCGCGCAGACGGCCGCTTCCTGATCGGCTTCGGGCGCGATGCAAAACCCAAGGCGGCGTTGGAGCTCCTCCACAAGGACGGCACTGCCGTCATGCGCACCCTCATCATCGCCGCGCGGAAATACAAAATTCAGCGCATCACTGGATTGGCGCCGAAGATGGTGAGCCCACCGGCCAGTGTGCTGGCGCGGATCCGCGCCGAGGGCAAGGCGATCCGCACCGCCCGGCTCGCCGACACCGCCCGGCCGCTGTTCGATTCGGGCTTCATGTGGCCCGCCAGGGGGCCCATCTCCGGCGTCTACGGCAGCCAGCGCATCCTCAACGGCAAACCGCGCCGGCCCCATTATGGGGTCGATATCGCGGCGCCCAAGGGCACCCCGGTCCGCGCCACCGCCGCCGGCATCGTCCGGATCGCCGAGGCCGACATGTATTACACCGGCGGCACGGTGCTGATCGATCACGGTTATGGCCTGAATTCGGTCTACTCGCACCTCGCCAAGGTCGCCGTCACCCCGGGCATGGCGGTCGCCAAAGGCCAGGTGATCGGCACGGTGGGGGCGACCGGACGGGTCACCGGGGCGCATCTCGATTGGCGGGTGAACCTGTTCCTCACCCGCCTTGATCCGGCCCTTCTGGTGCCGCCCATGAGGCAATCGCACCGCTGATCAGGGCGCGGAGTCCGGCCTCGTCGCCGAATACCGCCTCGACCTCGACCACCGTGACCTCGGCGCGCGCCGTGGCGGGCAGGCGCACCCGGTCCTTGACCGTGGTCACCGCCAGGGCGTCGGTCGCCGCCGCCTCGCCCAGCAGGGTTGCGGCGTCATCGGCGCTGTAGGCGTGATGGTCGGGAAAGGCGCGGAAGCCTTGCAGGTCGACGCCGATCTCCTCCAGCGTCGCGCGGAAATTTTCCGGCCGGCCGATGCCGGCGAAGGCGAACACGCGCCGGCCGCGGAGCGCCGCCGCGGCGGGGCTCGGGACCAGACGGGCGCTGAACACGGGCAAATCCACGTCCAACGCGGCGATGCACTCGCGCACCCCGGCGCGGTCCTCGCCCATCACGATCACCAGCTCGGCCCGGGCGAGACCGGCGCCCACCGGTTCGCGCAACGGGCCCGCCGGGATGCAGCGCCCGTTGCCGAAGCCGGTTTCCCCGTCCACCACGATGATGGAAAAATCCTTGGTCAGGGCCGGGTCCTGGTGGCCGTCATCGAGGATGATGACCCCGATTCCGGCGTCGATCAGGCGGCCGACGGCGGCCGCTCGTTTGTCGGCGATCCAGGTGGGTCCACTGGCGGCCAGCAGCAGCGCCTCGTCGCCCACCAGCCCTGCGCCATGGGCCTTGGGATCGACCCGGAGCGGTCCCCGCGCCCTGCCGCCGTAACCGCGCGAAAGGAAACCGGGGACGATGCCGGATTCACCAAGCAAACGGGCCAGGGTCAGGGCGACGGGGGTCTTGCCGGTGCCGCCGGCTGTCAGGTTGCCGACGCAGATGATGGGAATGGCGGCCTTGTGCCCCCGGGTGAGCGATCGCTCCACGGCTCCGACCGCGCCGTAGATCCAGCCCGCGGGCGCAAGAAGATAGGGCCAGGGCCCGGCACCGGTGGTCCAGAATTCAGGGGCCCGCATCGGTGGTGCTGCCGATGGTATCGTGGCCGGTCGGCGCCGTGCCCGGCCCTGAATCCTGGGCCCGGGCGGCGATACCGGCGAGGACCGGTTCCAATTGATTGACCACCTCGTCGAGGACGTCCTCCTTCTCGGCGGCGATGGCCGCGGCCGTGGCCGAGACCCGCGCCCGCAGTTCTTCATCGCCCAGCAATTGCGTGACCGCCTTGACCAGCTCCTCGGCATCGGCGACCTCGACGGCGGCGCCCTTGGCGGACATCTCATCGGAAATCGCCCGGAAATTTTCCATATGGGGCCCGTGAACTATGGCGCAGTCGAGGCGCGCGGGCTCCAACACGTTCTGGCCGCCGTGGGGAATCAAGGAACCACCCACCAGGGCCACCGGGGCGATGCGGTAGAACAGGCCGAGCTCGCCCAAGGTATCGGCGAGGTAGATCTCGGTGTCGCCCTTGGGCAGCGCGCCGTCGGCGCGCCTGGCGACGGAAAGCCCGAGGGACTTGAGCTTGGCCGCGCAGGCGGCGCCACGCGATGGGTGGCGCGGCACGATCACCGTGAGCAGGCCGGGCCATTGACCCGCCATGCGTTGGTGGGCATAGGCGGCGATTTCCTCCTCCCCCTCATGGGTGGAGGCGGCGAGCCAACGGGGCCGCGCGCCGATGGCTTGGGTCAGCGCCGCCAGCGCTTCATGGTCGGCGGGCAGGGGGCCGGCGGCGAATTTCAGGTTGCCCGGCGCGGTCACCGGGTTCGCGCCCAAGGCCTTGAGCTGGCCGGCCTCGACCTCGTCCTGGGCCATGGCCAGGGTAAAGCCCCGCAACAGCTTGGCGATGGGACCCGGGATGCGCCGCCAGCGGGAAAAGGATCGCCGCGACATGCGCGCGTTCAAGAGGACCATGGGGATGCCGCGCGCCTGGGACATGAAAACCAGGTTGGGCCAGATCTCCGATTCGACCCATAAGGCGGCATCGGGCCGCCAGTGATCGAGGAAGCGGCGCACCCAGGCCGGCCGATCGATCGGCACGAACTGGTGACATGCCCGGTCCGGCATTTGCCCCGCTAAAAGGTCCGCCGAGGTCACCGTCCCGGTGGTGATCAGGATGTTGAGCGCGGGATAGCACCCGAGCAGCCTCTCGATCAGACGCATCACCGAAAGGGCTTCGCCGATACTGGCCGCATGGACCCAGACGAGAGGGCCCTTGGGCCGGGGAAGGCCGGGGCGGCCCCTTCTCTCGCCGATGCGCGCGGCATCTTCGCGTCCCGATGCGAGGCGCCGTCTGAGGGCCAGCTCGATGGCCGGCAACGCCAGGGTGGTGAGGGCCGCGTAGAGGAGGCCCATGGCGCCCCGGCCGACCGCGGATCTGTCGGGGATCGCCATCTCGTTCTACTGACCCGCCTGCGCTTCCGCCGACATCGGCATCTCTCCCTCGAACTGCATGGTGTAGAGCCGTGAATAAGCCCCGCCGCGGGCCATCAACTCATTATGGGTGCCGGTCTCGATGATCCGTCCTTCCTCGAGGTAGCAGATCTTGTCCGCATTGGTGATGGTCGAAAGCCGGTGTGCGATCACCAGTGTGGTGCGGCCTGCCATGAGGCGCTCAAGGCCGGCCTGGACTTGGCGTTCGGACTCCGAATCCAGGGCCGAGGTCGCCTCGTCGAGCAGCAGGATCGGCGCGTTCTTCAGCAAGGCCCGGGCGATCGCCACGCGCTGGCGCTGGCCGCCCGAAAGGGTGAGGCCCCGTTCGCCCAGCACGGTGTCGTAACCGTCGGGCATGGCCTCGATGAAACCGACCGCCGCTGCCGATTCCGCGGCACGCCGGATCTCGGCGATGTCCGCGTCGGGGCTGCCATAGGCGATGTTGGCGGCGATGGTGTCGTTGAACAGGCAGATTTCCTGGGAGACCAGGGCGATATTGGCGCGAAGTGACTTCAGCGTGACGTCGCGAACATCGGTTCCTTCGATCCGCACGGCGCCCGAATTAACATCGAAGAATCGGGGAATGAGATTGAGCAGGGTCGACTTGCCGCCACCCGACGGGCCCACCAAGGCCACGGTCTTGCCAACGGGCAGGACCAGATCGACCTCCTTCACCGCCGGCTGGCCCCGCTTGTAGGAAAAAGTCACGTTCTCGAAGCTGATGTTTCCCCGGATGCTGCCAAGCGGTTGCGCGCCTTCCCGGTCAACGATTTCCGGCTCGATATCAAGCACCGTGTAAATACGCTGGACCGCGGCCATCCCTTCCTGGAGATTGGCATTCATGCCGGCAAGTCGCTTGAGAGGCTCGTATGCCAACAACAGCGCGGTGATGAAGGACATCAGGTCGCCCCCCGTGCGGCTGCCTTCGATCACCTGCCAGCCGCCAAAGAGGATCACCAAAAAGACGGCAAAGCCGGTCAATGTTCCCATGATGGGATGGACGGTGGCGCGCACCATTCCCGACTTGAAGTTGAGGCGGAATATCTTCTTCACGGTCTTCGCCGTGCGGTGGCTTTCGTAGTCTTCCATGCCGTAGGCCTTGACATGGCGGGCGCCCGAGAAGGTTTCATCGAGCAGGGTAGTCAGGTTGCCCCATTCCACCTGGCTTGAATTGGTGACCCCGCGAACCCGTCGGCCGATCCAAAGAATGGGAATCGTCGCCACGGGAAACACGAGGCACGCGAAAATCGCCAGAACCCAGTCGCTTTTGAACATGACGGCGATCAAGAAGACCATGGTCAAGAGGTCCTTGCCGATGTTGACGACCACGCTGGACGCGGCGCCGCGCAACCGGTAGACGTCGTTGGTGAGGCGCGAAATCAACTGCCCGGTGTGGTTGGCCTGGAAATACGCGAGATCCGATCCCATCAGGTGATCGAACAAGCGGACCTGGATATCGGCGATGGTGCGATGGCCCACGTATTTCATCAACGCCGATTGAGCGAAGGTCGCCACCCCCTTGGTGAAGAAAATCACGAAAATCATCACCGCGACGATGACCAACATACGCCGGTCGTGGTCCACGAAGATGTCGTCGATAACGAATTTCATGACGATGGCGATGGCCGCCGTGGATGCCGCCACCGCCACCATGCAAACAATCGCCAAGGCGAGGCGCCCGACATAATTTCGGATATGGTCGCGCCACAACCGCCCCAGCAGAAACAGTGTGGGCTGGTCGGCATCATGGGCCACATCGGCCTCCGCGCGACCGTGCCCTTTATGATGGGACTCTGTCATCGGGCGCTCACCTTACAGGAGGTGGAATCCGCTGGCCAGCGCATGGGTTTTTCACTTTCCCGCCACCGTCATGCCGTCGATGCGCAAGCTCGGCGCGTCGGTGCCGGTGCGAAAGACCAGATCGTCGGCAGGAGTGAGGTTCAGATACATGTCCTTGAGGTTTCCCGCCACCGTCACTTCGCTCACCGGATAGGCGATTTCGCCGTCCTCGATCCAGAATCCCGCTGCCCCCCGGGAATAGTCCCCGGTCACCACGTTGACCCCCATCCCCATCATCGCGTCGATGAGAAAGCCGCGCTCGATCCCTTTGATCATGGCGGCGGCGCTGATAACTCCGGGTTCCATGAAGAGATTGGTGGGCGCGGGAGAAGGCGGACCGGAGGTGCCGCGCGACGCATTGCCGCTGGTCGCCAGCCCGAGCTGGCGGGCCGAGGCGCAGTCCAGCACCCAGCCCTTGAGCACGCCGCCTTCGATGAGGGCGCGCCGGGCGGTCGCCACGCCCTCTCCGTCGAAGGGCTTAGTTCTTAAACCGCGCGGCCTCAAGGGATCGTCGATGATATCGATCGGGGCGGCGAATACCGGCTCGCCCATGGCATCCTTGAGAAAACTCGTGCCGCGCGCCACCGATGGCCCCGAGATGGCGCCCGCGAAGGCCCGTAACAGGCCGCCCGACACCCGGTTGCCGAAGATCACGGGAATGCGGGCGGTTGCCGCCTTGCGCGGATTGAGCCGGGCCACCGCCCGCTCCCCGGCGCGCCGGCCCACCGCCTCGGGGGCCTCGAGATCGCCCGCGAACACGGCCGAGCTGAAATCGTAATCGCTTTCCATGTCCCTGCCGGTGCCGGCCAGCACCGACGCCGAGACGCGGTGCCGGGTGACCGTGTAGGCGCCGGCGAAGCCGTTGCTCGCGACCAATGCGATTGCGGTGCGCGACCAGCTGGCCTCGGCACCTTCGGAATTGGTCACACCGGCCACCGCGCGCGCGGCGTCTTCCGCCGCCGCGGCGCGGGATTCGAGAGTTTGCGGCGAGGGTTCCTCGGCGTCGGCGATGTCGAGGTCGGGGAAATCATGGGTAATTTCGGAGGACTCGGCGAGCCCGCACCAGGGGTCTTCGGGCGCGCTCTTGGCCATGGCGACGGCCTGGGCGGCAAGGCGGTCAAGGGCTTCGGCGCCGAGATCGGTGGACGACGCCACCGCCTGGCGCTTGCCGACCAACACGCGCAGGCCGAGATCGGTGGATTCCGCGCGTTCTATTCCCTCCATCTTGCCCAGCCGCTGGCTATGGGTCAGCGCCGCGGACTCGAAGAGCACCGCGTCGGCGGCGGCGGCGCCACGTTTCCGCGCTTCCGCGATCAGGCTGGATAGCAGGTCGAGCTGGCTGTCTCTGTCCATGGGGGCCCTCTGATGTTCCGCCGTTATACGGAACCCGCCGGGCCCGATAAAGCAGAAAGCGACGGCCGAAAACCGGCCTGGGGGTTCCAACCGGCGGCCATGCAATCGGACAAGGTGGGGCCACTCACATGGGCTGACGGACCCTTGCGACCGGATCCACCAGATAGAGCGCAGAGATATTCGCCCGTTTTCGTTTGAGTGGGAAACTCAGGAACTTCCGTTTTTCGTTGATGGAGATCGGAACTTCATCGCCATCGATATACGCATAGGTATTTTTTGGCGGCGCCGGGCCGTCCCATTTTACCCACATCACGTCGCCCGGCCTCACCTCCGACTTCGAGATATTGACAACCACGCCCAATTGGAAGTTGTCTAAATCTTTGAGGAGCCCCTCAACATCAAGCGAAGTTTCTAGTCTCCAGGATGATGGGGAACCGATCGGCCCGGAAATTACGTACTTTTTCACTTTTGTGAAGCGATCCGAGCGCATCGCTAAGAGGCGATTCGGCTCAAACTCAAAAAACGCGCGTTCAATCTCCCTGCCGCGTCGATCCGCCAGCATCGATTCCCATGGTAACGCACCGTCGATTTCCAGGATGTCCAGCACCGTGGCGGGAATATCGATCAGCTGAACCTGCTTGTTGCTCGTGCGAAGCGGCCCCCGGGATGCCAGCGGCTTCACGAGTATCAACGGGTTGGCCTTGCCCACGTATTTGGGGAAATCAGCGCTACCATGGGGAATCTCAAAATTGAGGTGATGCGGGGCGCCATGGTCGCCGTGCACAAGGATCGCGGCATCATCGTAAATACCCTTTGCCTTCAGGGAATCCAGCAAAGCAACCAAGGCAAGGAGGGTACATTTGGACTGTTGGTGGAGTGCAATTTTTGCCCCGCTCGCATCGGCTCGATCGCAATTCGCATCAGTAGTCCATGGGCCATGGGGTGTAAGGAGGTGAATAAATTTGTAAACAGGCTGCGGCGTTGTTGGTTCGATGCGATCACCGAAAATCTTCAAGAATTCGATCGCCCGGTTGGCCCGTGGCTTTTGGTTGTCGAACAGCTGTCTAAAAAACCAGTCACCATTCCGGTAGATGGTGGATTTAAGTGCCCAAGGCAATGCCTTAACCAGCGTAACGTCAACGATCTGGGCCAACCCGTTGACCTTGCCAGGATCATCGGCGAAATCAGTGAGTGCGTAGTAAGTGTAGGCCTCAGAGTTGAATTGCGCCCCGCCAGGCGCGGCCAAGATGTCGGTTCTATAGCCATTTGCCGCGAGATAGGTAATCAATGGCGGTGATTTAATCCTAGCCTTCGTCTTGTTATCACCGAACCCGACACTAGCAAGATATTCACTTATGAAATTTGTGCCGTCGTAGGGCTTTCCGGAAAATACCGACGGCACCGAAAGGTATGAGATTTTCGACGAACTGGTCGCATCAGGATAGAAAATGAAACCAATAAGGTTTTCTTTTATATCCGGGTGATCGTTTATGACCTTTTGAAAGACGCTCCCCTGAAAGCCATCCAAGACAATATGGATGAAGTTTCTTTTTGAGGACAGTTGGTAGAAATCTTTGAGCGATTTGCCCGGTGTGACGGTCTTTACATCACGCCTTGTTTTCTCCTCGAACGTTCCATAAAGGACAGTCAACAATATCACTAAGTTGCTAATAATAAAAAATACGGCAATCGTATCCCGGGCCCTGATGATGGGGCGATGCAGGAGGAAAATCACAACTGCGGTAACGGCATAAAGAGCATAGTCCAGATAGGGCCCTGTATTTGAAATTATATCTTCATCTGCACCGAATATCTTTCCTTTATAGTCATGAAAAGTATAATTATAATACATAACGATAGAAATATAAAATAAGACGCAGAATAGCCCTCGCTCTTTTCTCCCCCCAACGATGTGGCAGACCCCAGCCAGCGCCAAGGCGATGAATCCGGCCGCGGCCGAGAAGAACAGGGCCACCAGAACGCCGCTGATCAGGTAAGCCGACGGCGCCGTGAAGTAGGTGCTTATGGGGAGAATGAAGGTGGGGTACAACGCGAGGAGCAAGACGGCAGAACAATCCTTGGATCGATGGCGCCAGATAGCCATGAGCACGTCCCATACAAACCTATTCAAATGTGACTGTACGACACTATGACCTTACAGGGCACTGTGGGAAACGCCCGGCTGACTGAAAAGCCCGCCTAGTCCCCGTCTTTTGCGGGCGGGTCCTTCCAGATCGGCGTGCCTGAGCCGGGAAGCCCGTAGCCGGGCCACTTGCGGGTCACTTCCTCGACGATGTCCGACGCCATGCGGATTACCCTGCCCCAGGGGCGCGAGATCTCCGGCGGAATCTTGGTGGTGGCGTCCAGCCCCGCCTTGCCGCCCAGGCCCGAAACCGGCGAGGCGAAGTCGAGGTAATCGATGGGGGTATGCTCGATGATGGTGATGTCGCGGCCCGGGTCCATGCGGGTGGATACCGCCCACATGATGTCGGCCCAGTCGCGGATGTCGATATCCTCGTCCACCACGATGATGAACTTGGTGTAGAGGAACTGGCGCAGGAACGACCAGATGCCCATCATCACCCGCTTGGCATGGCCCGGGTAGGCCTTGCGGATCGACACCACGGCGATGCGGTAGGAACACGCCTCGGGCGGCAGGTAGAAATCCGTGATCTCCGGGAATTGCTTCTTCAGCATGGGCACGAAGACCTCGTTGAGCCCGAGGGCCAGCATCGAGGGTTCATCGGGCGGCCGGCCGGTAAAGGTGGTGAGGTAGATGGGATCGGTTCGCATGGTGATGGCGGAGACGGTGAACACCGGAAAACGTTCGACGGCGTTGTAATAGCCGGTGTGATCGCCGTAGGGGCCCTCGTCGGCGGTCTCATTCAGCGAGACATGGCCCTCGATGACGATCTCGGCGGAGGCCGGGACCTTCAGGGGAACGCTCACGCAATCGGCGAGCACCGTGCGCTTGCCGCGAAGCAGGCCGGCGAAGACATATTCCCCTACGTTGTCGGGCACCGGCGTCACGGCGGCGAGAATGGTCGCGGGATCGGCGCCGATGACGGCGGCGCAGGGCATGGAATCCCGCCCGCCGCCCTCTTTCTGTTGGGTGAGGTGCCCGGCGCCTCCGCGGTGCGCCAGCCAGCGCATCAGCGTGCGGTCACGGCCCAACACCTGCATCCGGTAGATGCCGAGATTGGCGTCCTCGGGCTTGGCGCCGGGCGCCCGGGTGACCACCAGGGGCCAAGTGATGAGCGGCGCCGGCTCGTCCGGCCAGCAGGACTGAATCGGCAGGCGGGAGAGGTCGATGTCATCGCCCCGGAGAACCACCTCTTGGCAGGCCGGCTTGGTGACGGTCCTGGGTTTGCGCGCCAACGCCGCCTTGAGGACCGGCAACAAGGCGACTGCCTCCGCCATGGTGGCCGGCGGCTCCGGGTGGTTGAGGAAAGCAAGGGTTTCGCCCAGCGCGCGCAGCTCCGACGGCTCACGGCCCATGGCCCAGGCGACGCGTTCGACGGTGCCGAACAGGTTGGCGAGAACGCGCCGCGGCCACGGCGCGCCGTAAGGGGCATTGGGTCCGGCGATGTTGTCGTAGAGAACCGCGGGCCCGCCCTCGGCCAGGAGCCGGGTCTGGATTTCGGTCATCTCCAGCTCCGGGGAGACCGGCGCCGATACGGTGGAGAGTGCGCCCCTCTCCTCTAAGACGTCCAGGAATTCGCGCAACGAGGAATAACCCATGACGCGATTTTACGTTTTTTAAAGACATCTGTGCCAACCTTTCCGTGACGGGGGAAGCAGACCCAGGGACCCCCGCTCCACGGTCACCGAAATGGCGCCATGGCGCCGGGCTCGGGAGAAACACGATGTCCAAGTACTGGGTTGTCGGCGGTAAATACGCTTCCACGGATTTTTCCAATCTCGCACCGGGGGCCGAGGATGTGCGCATCGGTCCCTTCGTCAGCTACGCCGAAGCCAAATCGGCCTGGGCGGAGCTTTCCCGGCAGGCCTCGGAACAGTGTAATGTCCGCTTCGTGATCACCGAAAGCGGCTAGTGCTCTAACCTGTCCCGCCTCTTCTCTCTTGTGGTTGGCACTGGGCCGCCGCAATAATGGCGGCCATGACCCACGCCCGCCCCCGTCACGATGTGGTTCACCGGGCGAAATCCTATCCTTTCGGCCATCCCGGTGATTCCTACCTTTTCCGCCATGGCGAACCGGTCCCCTTAGAGGACCCGGGACGCGCCGTCGCGGGCCGCATTCCGGTGATCGCGTCGGGTTCCAACGCCGCGCCGGAGCAGCTCGCGCGCAAATACCAGCATTTCGAGCGCGGTGCCGAAATTCCCGTCACCCGGGTCCATATGGGCGAATTCGATTCCGTCTATAACGCCCACATCACCGCCTATGGCTCGGTCCCCGCGACGCTGTTTCCATCGCCCGGCACCGTGCTCGAGACCTTCATCACCTGGCTCGACCACCAAGAGCTCGACGTCATGCACGCAACCGAACATCCCGGGACCAACTATCATTTCGCCGAACTCAAGGGGCTGACCCTCGACGTCCAGGACATCGGCCTCCTGGACGCGGCCTTCGCCTATATCTCGGTGGTGGGGTGCCTCAGCCATGAGGGCGCGCCGGTAAGCCTGGCCGAGTTGCCGGCGCGCGGCCGGCGCTACCAGGCCCGCAGCCAGGGGGAAATGCTGTCGGTCATCCGCGATCGCACGGCGCCCGGCGCCGCACTCGACTCGTTTATTCGGGAAAACGTCGAGAACGAGGGCTTGCGCCGCGACCGCTCGGCCACCCTTGCCGGCACCGCGCATCCCTTCCGGTATGCCGAAATGACGGTGATCGAATTGGACGCGAGCCTCGGTGAGGGATGAAGGCCCGGGTCACGGAAGCGCCGCCGCCCGGGTCGCCTGGCCGGCGACCAGGGCCGCCAGCACCAGCCAGCCGAACAGGCGGTTGGAGAGGAACTTGGCGAGGCAGTCCCGGGGATCGTCGATGGCCACCCGGTTCGCCTGCCAGAGCAGTTGCGCGCACGCCAAGCCCAGCACCGGGTAGTAGGCCCAGCCCAGCCCCGCCACGGTTCCGGCCGCCGCCATCAGTGCCGCCGCCGCGGCGTAGAACGAGACCAGCCAGGGGACCGTGGCGGCGCCCAGCCGAAGGGCCAGGGACTTGACGCCGACCGCCAGGTCGTCGGCCTTGTCCTGATGGGCGTAAATGGTGTCGTAGCCGAGCGTCCAGAAAAACCCGCCGGCGTACAGCAACACGGCTTCGGCGCGAATCTCGCCGGCCACCGCCGCGAAGCCCAACAGCGCCCCCCAGTTGAAGGTGAGGCCGAGCCAGGCCTGGGGCCAATAGGTAATGCGCTTCATGAACGGGTAGGTGAACACCAGCGCCAGCGAGGCCACGCCAAGGGCGAAGGTGAGGGCGTTGAAGGCATACAGGATGGCCAGGCCGACCACGAGTTGGCCCCCAAGGAAGGCCCAGGCGCCCTTTACGGATACCGCGCCCGACGGGATCGGCCGCACCCGCGTGCGGGCGACCATGGCGTCGATGTCGCGATCGACGATATCGTTGTAGGTGCACCCCGCGCCGCGCATCACCAAAGCCCCCACGGCGAACAAGGCGGCGAAGGCGGCGAGCCCCATGGGAGTCTCGCGCCCCGGCCCGGCCAGCGCCATGGACCACCAGCAGGGAAACAGCAAGAGCCAGGTGCCGATGGGCCGATCCAGCCGCGCCAGGCGCGCATAGCTGCGGAGCGCGCCCGGCAGGCGATCGATCCAGCCCCCCTCGGGGATGTCACTCGCCGTTGAATCCAGAGGTTCCATGGGGGTACTCTAGTGCAGAACAGCTGATGGCGGAACATGACAGGCGCACGCGATATCCCGTCCCACCATGACCATGGACCGGCGCCCACACGGGCGCGATTGTTCGTGGACGCGCCCCTCGGCGGGGGCGAAAGCATCGGTTTGAGCTCGGGCCAAGCCCAATATTTGCAGAACGTCCTTAGGCTCAAGGCCGGTGACCCGGTGGCGCTGTTCAACGGGACCGACGGCGAATGGGCGGGCACCATCGCCGAGCTCCGCAAGGGCCGGGCCTCGGTGGAGGTGCACCGTTTGCGGCGCCAACAGGTGGCGGAACCGGATCTCTGGCTGTTGTTCGCCCCCATCGAGCACGCGCGTATCGATTATCTCGCCCAAAAGGCGACCGAGTTGGGGGTGTCCGTGCTGCAGCCGGTGATCACCGCGCATACTTCCGTCGCCCGGGTCGATGTCGACCGTCTTTCGGCCAACGCGGTGGAGGCGGCCCAGCAAACCGGACGCCTGACGATTCCCGAAACGCGCCGGGCGGTGCCGCTGCGGAAGGTCCTGGCGGATTGGCCGCAATCGCGCCGCCTCATGTTGTGCGACGAATCCGGATCGGGTCCGCCGGTGGCCGCGGCGCTTGCCGCTGAGCGCCATGCCGGCGGTCTTCCCTGGGCGGTTATGGTCGGGCCCGAAGGCGGGTTTGCGGCGAGCGAACTTGACGCCCTGGCAAAACTGCCCTTTGTTATGCCCGTCAGTCTGGGCCCCCGCCTGCTGCGCGCCGATACCGCCGCGGTGGCGGCGCTGGCCTGCTGGCAGGCGGCTCTTGGGGACTGGGCGGAAGCCACGCCCGGTTCTTGAGCCTGCCCGTTATCACCAGATCCCGCCGAGGCGGGCGACCAGCGGAGTTCCATCCCGCCGCATGTCCGGAAGCGCGCACACCATCGAGCCCATCACCTCCACGGACCAGCTTGTCCAATACCATGCCGTCGGCTGTAAGCCGCGGGCCGATTGGCGCATCGGCACAGAGCACGAGAAGTTCGCCTTTAATCTAGAGGACCTGAGGCCGCTGCCCTATGAAGGCCCTAGCTCCATCCGCGCCATGCTGGAAGGGCTGACCCGCTTCGGCTGGACCCCGGTGTTGGAAAACGGTCTGCCCGTTGCCCTCGCCAAGGGGGGGGCATCGATCACCCTGGAGCCGGGCGGGCAGATCGAGCTGTCCGGCGAGACCTTGGAAAATCTGCACGAAACCTGCCGCGAGGTGCACCAGCACCTGACCCAGGTCAAGGAAGTGGCGGCCGAGATCGGCGCCGGCTTTCTCGGCATCGGTTTCAATCCCAAATGGCGGCGCGAGGACATGCCATGGATGCCCAAGGACCGCTATGGGATCATGCGCGCCTATATGCCCACCAAGGGCGGTCACGGCATCGATATGATGATCCGTACCACCACCATTCAGGTGAACCTGGATTTCGAAAGCGAAGCCGACATGGTGGAGAAATTCCGCATAGGCCTTGCCCTGCAGCCGGTGGTTACCGCCATGTTCGCCAATTCGCCGTTCGTCGAGGGCAAACCCAGCGGTTATCTCAGCTATCGCAGCTTCGTGTGGACCGACACCGATCCCGACCGCTGCGGCATTCTGCCTTTCGTCTTCGATGACGGGTTCGGGTTCGAGCGCTACGTCGATTACATGCTCGACGTGCCGATGTATTTCGTTTACCGCGACGGCCGCTATATCGACGCTTCGGGCCAGTCCTTCCGGGACTTCCTGGCCGGCCGCCTGCCGGCCCTGCCCGGCGAAATTCCCACCATGGGCGACTGGGCCGATCATTTGACCACGGTATTTCCCGAGGTCAGGCTCAAGCAGTATCTTGAAATGCGCGGTGCCGATGGCGGGCCCTGGCGGCGCATCTGCGCGCTGCCGGCGTTCTGGGTGGGGCTGCTCTACGACGCGCAAGCCCAGGCCGAGGCCGCGGCGCTGGTCGCGGACTGGACCGCCCGGGATCACCAGAGCTTGCGCGCCGAAGTGCCCCGCCAAGCGCTAAAAACCGAATTCAGGGGCCGGCCCCTGATGGAGGTGGCCCGGGGGGTGGTGGCGATTGCCCGGGCCGGGCTGGCGCGGCGCGCCCGGCGCGACGATTCGGGCGCCGACGAGGTCCATCACCTCGACACCCTGGAAGAAATTCTCGACCGGGAACTGACCCCGGCGGAAGTCACGCTGGCTAATTTCGAGGGCCGCTGGAAGGGCGACGTCGATCCCATCTATCGCGAATACGCCTATTGAGCCGGGGTTCGGGCCAATACTATCGGAGGCCTCGGGCACCCTTCGTTCTGTTATTCGCAGATTTCTTCACGCGTTAACCTTATGTCCGCTTTTAGCCAGAAGCGGACATTGGGGCTTCAGCCGGAGCGGCTATTCCACCAACAGGAATTTGGACTAACATGGACACCGGACCGATGAATGGCGGCAGGCCAGTCCCGTTAACGTGACAATGCCGGAGGCGACAGTGAATTCATTTCGGTT
>JAPUGG010000304.1 GCA_027292975.1 Alphaproteobacteria bacterium
TTTCCAAATGCCGATTGCTCAGGAGCCATATCGAGGCGAAAAAAGACGGATAAATGGGACGGCGATGGCACCCACCGATCTGCCCTAGGTCGACGAATGCCCTGGCGCATTTTTGGAAACCCTGGGAGTCGCTCATCGGCAAGATGCCCGCAATCGATAGAGATGTCGAATTGCCCGTCCACCACAATCCGAAGATATAGAGCCAAACGATGCCGACCGCCGCGAGACCCAAAATGAGCCAAAGCCAGGGGTTCCGACGGCCACCGAGAGCCGGATCGAGAAAGAACCTCGAGCCCGCGAGCAGGGCCAGGTGGGCCCTGGACCGCCGGTCCGAGATGGCGCGGAAGAAGGCGAGGAGGATCAACAAGACAGTCGCGGCATCGAACCACGGAGCGATCGACAAAGGATAGGCGGCGCGGTACGTCCTGCCGTTCGTTCGTGGATCGGTGTTGTCCGACGCGGCGAAGTAGATACGGCTGAGTGGCCAGGTATAGCCTTGGCGGTGTGAATAGCGGCCAACGCCTACTTTACGAATCATTCCATGTGAGCTGTGCGCCGGGCCTAGCAGACGATTCCCCTCGTACAACTTCAGTCGCGATGTCGTTGGTCTTAGACGCGAATCGGGAAGCGGGGAAAATATCAACGGCGTCGCTTGCGGCCATTCAATTTTGACAACATAAGCGTACCCGAGCTCAGGTTGTACCGAGGAGGTATCGAGTTCCACCCGGGCCACGGGACGGTTCACGCTCGCCACCAGCCAGGCCGCCACGCCGAGCACCGCCGCCAGGTACAGGACCCAACCGGGCGTCGTAAGCCAGAGATGGACGAGCGTCGATTTGCAGCGCCCGAGATACCTAGGGAGGCGTGATCGCATCTTGAAGCAGCCTCAAAACATATTCGTCGGAACGGGTGGCTCAAACCGTCCATCGCTTGTCGGAAAACACGGATGGGGGGAACGGTATCGCCGGCACATGAGCGTGGAACGCCGCCCTATTACAGGCCGCGGAGCCGGCGGAGGACGGATGACGGCACCGCTCCGGTCGCCGAGGGTGGCCGGGAGGGCCTACCGATCTCAAGAGGTTCGCGGCGCCGAAATGATTTCCTCGAAGGCGGCGGTCACATTGTCGATGTGGTGGGCGGCGGGTAGCAGGATCGGGCGCGGCGGGCGCGTCCGGCCGGGGACCACCTCGTTCATCGCCTGAATGAAGGGAGCCCCGAACTCGGCTATGGTCACCGCCCCTTCCGGGGCCGCCTGGGAGACTTCCGCCAAGCCACCCGATTCCGGCGTGGCGATGACAGGCGTCCCGCAGGCCAGTGCCTCCAGGGCCGCATTGGGCATGCCTTCCCACCGGGACGGCATGACGAAGGCGTCCGCAACCGCGTACCATTCCCAGGGGTTCGGTTGAAAACCCGGAAATACGACGCGGTCCGCGAGGCCAAGTCGTTGCGCCAAGTTCATCAGCGACACCCGCTCGGGGCCGTCTCCGAGGATGATCAAACGGGCATCCGGCGTTACACTCGGCATCGCTTCTATCAGCCGATCGAAGCCCTTCTGGCGATCCAGCGACCCGGCGGCGACGAAGCGAGACCCCTCGCGGGCAGAATACAAGACCTCCTGAATGCGGGACCTTATCGCGTTCACATCGACGGGATTGGGCAGGACGGCCAAGCGTGCCCGCGGGATGCGGAAGCGACTTTCCAACTCATCCGCCATGCGCCGCGAGGAGGCGATGATCCGGTCGGATGCGGGATATAACAGCCGGACCGCCAAGGCGAAAAGGCGCGGGAAAGGCTGGGCCTGCAAGCCGAGCGAGGGCAGGTTCGCTTCCCGAATGATGAGCCTCGTCCCACGGGGCAGGAAAGGCCTGGCGGCGGCGATCGCGAGGTTGACATGCGCCAGCGTCGAAAAGATCGTCGCCGGCCGGTGTTGGCGCAAAAGCCGAACCAGCGCCGGCAGGGCATATCTGAGACGCTTTCGCCCCAGCACGTGAAGCGGAACGTTTGGCGGAATGAGCGCCGCCGGCGAATCGGCGGCGCTAAAAACGATCAACTCCGGCGCGTAGCGCGACCGGTCGAGGTTCCCAAGAAGGGTGAGCGCCACCCGCTCCGCCCCACCACAGGCTAAGGAGGGGAGGACGAAATAGATGCGATCCGGCGTCTCCCTAGAAGGTGGAGAAGACAGGGTCGAGGTAACCAAATCCGATGAAACCAGGGCGCCGCGTTTCCCACTTCCCGCGTCGAATGACGGCGGGCCAAGACCATGACCTGCCTGTGGGCCGCGATTGTGGCCATCGAGCCCCAAGACCTGCTCCCACTTTGGCAGCACCTCGTCGATGGCATAGGCCTCGACTCGTTTGCGTGCGCTACGCCCCAGGCGCCGACGGAGATCGGGGTCGGCGATCAGGCGTCGGATCGCCGCCGCCAATGCCTCGGGATCGTCGACGGGGACCACGAGGCCGGTGACGTCGTGCTCGACGACCTCCAACGCGCCGGGAAGGCAATCCGTCACGATCGGCGGCAGGCCCTGGCTCATGGCCTCTAGCAAGGCGTTCGGGCTGCCTTCGTGGCGCGAGGGCATGAGGAAGATATCGGAGCCGCGGTAGTAAAAGAAGGGGTCCGGCTGGCGGCCGTGCCAGTCGACCCGCGAGGCGATTTCGAGCTCGTCGGCCGCGGCCTTCATCCCTTCCTCCAAGGGGCCGTCGCCAACGATGGAGAGCCTCCACCGCTCCGTCCCTGGCGCGACCAAGCTGAAGGCCCTTAGCAGGACGTCATAGCCTTTCTGCGCCGTCAGACGTCCGACAGCGAGCAGCCTTGGAGAGGGGTCTGCCGGCGGTGGGATCGCCTCGGCCTTCGACTCCTCACACAGTGGGTTCGGAACGAAGGCCAGCTTGTGCTCCGGCACATAGGACCGCATCGTATCGATGGCGCCGTGGCTGTTCGCGGTCACTACGTCCGAGAAGCGGTAGAGCCAACGCCGCGACCACTCCCATAGGCGATGCAGCCGCTGCCGTGCCGGGTCGTTACGCTCGCTGATGACGACCCGTACCTTCGCCAATCCCAAGCAGGCCAGAATGACCTTGATGTTGGTGGAGCAGAGAAAACTCACGATGACGGGCGCCCCGGTTTTGACGATGACGCGCCGCAGTTCCAAAAGATACGCCGCCATCCTGATCACTCCAGCCAAGTGGAACACGCTATATTCCGGCGGCACGTAAGGCAGGACGATCCGTTCGACACCCGGGCAGAAAGGGAAGAAGTCTCTCTCTTCGCCATGGAAGGTAAGGACGGTGACCTTGTATCCGCGCTGGCTCCAGGCGTTGGCGAGGGTGGTGAGCACGCGCTGCGCGCCGCCGCTCTCCAGGTGGGTGATGACGAGGAGGATATCTACCTTGCCGCCGACAGGCGTTGCATTTTCGTTATCAGGCATCGAGTTTGACCACCAGGCCCTGATACTTTTTGCCTTGCC
>JAPUGG010000305.1 GCA_027292975.1 Alphaproteobacteria bacterium
TTCCCGGTACCACCACGCCTCGTCGAGATGGTCTAAGCTGAGGCTGGGAAAATCGTCGGATAGAGCCTGCGGGTGCCGGCCGACGTCGCAGCTGTTCTCCAGATATTCTCGATGCAGGGCCTCCACTTGCATCGGCACATCGCGGTCGCCGAAAATGCCGATCGCGGTTTGCAGCGCCCGAGTCAGGGGCGAGACGATGATGACGTCGAAGCGCAAGTCCTTGAACGCCGCGTGTGCCTCGGTTACCTGCTCGTGGCCGAGGGCCGAGAGCGGGGCATCGAACAACATGGGATCGGGATCGCCATAGGCGTAAACCTCGTTAAAGGCAGACTGAGCGTGGCGCAGAAGATGAACTGTCTTGGTCATGCGGGCTCTTCTTGGGAAGACCTCCGGGTTGGTGCCATTCGGCCGTTTCAAGGCGGTCATGAATAGCCCGCCGTTCTTCCAAACACCAGGCACAGTGATCTGGAATTTCCCATGTGAGAAATCTGGTGCCTTCGTAGAAATCTCGGGTGGTCGTCCTTAATCTCAAACCACTATATTCAACTTCCCGTCCAAACGTGATCATCCACATTTACCACCACGGCTGAAGGCGAATGCCGCTCGTCTGCGTGGGCTAGCCGATGACGAGCCCAAGCCTTTGTCGGCTCCACGAAATCTATGAGGGCGCCGTTTGGAACACACCCTGGCGCGGCGGCGTTGGTCAGTTTGTTGAGCGTACAAGATTGGGATCGAGGGGCCGGTCGCATGGTTCGGACCGGAGCACCAATCTCGATCGGGGTAACAGGAAGATCCACAGGATCTCAATCAGGTGTTTCGATCGCAGTCGGCTCCGGGTTGCCCTCGTCGTCTTTGTTTGGCGTCTCTGTCGCGTCGCTTTCAGCCGTCGAAGGACCGGCCTTGAAACGGAGCATCTCGACCGGGATCACTCGAACCTGCAGCTGCACAGGTTCTTTTAGTTCAGCCGTCAGGTATTGTTGAAACACGTCGATACGCTTTTGAAAATCTTCTGTGGTGGCCCTCGGCGCAATGGTATTGACATCAATGAAGAGCTGACCGCCCCGATAGGTGACGATGATGGACTCGACTTTCGCGTCGGGGGGGAAAATTTCGGGGCGTTCCGTTGGGAGGGTAGCCACTAGACGGAGCGCAGTGCTTTTCACGTAGAGCCTACGAAACGATTCTCCCAGCGGCTCGATCAGAAACGCCGTGCCTAGCACGGCCATGACAAGTCCCACCATCGCCGCCTTCCAATGGCCATAGCGATGCGCGGCGAAGACCGCGATCCCGACGGCGATGATTCCGATGAGGTTAGTCATGAAAAGCAGAAAGGCGCCGCGCGCAATGCCGGATCCGCCGGGGACGAGACCGATCTCCGCCAAAGACAGGCCGATCTCGGCGCCGGTGTCGCGGCCCATCGCCAATCCTATGCCGGTCACAGCCAATGGCGGAACCAGCGCCACTGCGATCGCCACGCCTGCGATCGAGGTCATGATGCTGCGGCGGGTGAAGGCAAATGCGGCGGCCGCGCCGGCGGCCATGGCAACACCTAGGTCTATCAACGTCGGGGATGTGCGGCTGAGTATTTCCGCTCCAGCAATCCTCAGGCCGAAAAGTAGAGTACTGGCATAGCCAAGCGCGACCACGAGGACGACTCCCGAGACGACGCTCAAGACCGATCGGAGGATCATTTGCCTGTCGAAAACGACGATACCGAATGTGAGGCTCATGATGGGCCCCATCAGCGGCGCGATGATCATGGCACCGATAATTGCCGGGGCACTGTCCGAGAGAAGCCCGAATGTGGCGATGGCGCTGGCAAGCCCCAACATGAAGAAGTAACCGAAGGAGGGAACGGACGCCGGCTGCATCAGCAAGACCAAGTCAGCGGTGGGAACCGGAGTCTCCACGAACGTCGACCAGTCGCCGGTATGGCTCCGCCATCCTCTACGCAGAAGTTCCGCCGTTCGGCGGAATTTTTGGCGAAGCCGATTCACGCAAGGAACCTCGCTGCTTGAGGACGGACGATCCGGGTGGCCCACCACGTCGGCAGCAAGGATGGCGGCGAGACGGCGTTCCTTCGGAGTTTCCCTTGGGAGGTAGATTAGCGGAGTAGGACGGGAAAATCTATGCGGCGGAAAATTGCTGAGACTTCCAGTTTTGGCACATTCCGGACCATCGAGCCATTGCGAGCTGATGTCCGGTGATCGGCGGAGAGTGGACATTCATGCACCGCCAAAGCCCATGTAAGCCCCGCAGACGGCCATCCCCGCTCCGGGCTGCCCGGGCAGCATGAAAGCCAGAGGCCGGACTCTGGGGCCACTGTGGGCGGCGGTGAGGCTCGGAAACGGAAAAGGCGTGCAGTTGACGCGACACCTAGGCTGCGTCCATATCAACTGAAACTGCACTCGAACTGCACCAACACTGCACCGGCGTCAATGATTTCAGGCAGATGGCATGCATAACTCATTGTTAAAGAGCAGTCGCCGTCTGTGTGTCGCTCCAATGATGGACTGGACCGACCGGCATTGCCGGATGTTCCATCGCCAGTTCACGGCGCACGCGCTGCTCTATACCGAGATGGTCACCGCAAGCGCGATCGTGCATGGCGACGCGGCGCGTCTGCTGCGCCACGGCTTGGCCGAGCCGCCGCTGGCATTGCAACTCGGCGGCTCCGACCCCGGCGAACTGGCCGAGGCGGTGCGCATCGCCGCGCCCTTCGGCTTCGCCGAGATCAACCTGAATATCGGCTGCCCCTCGGACCGGGTGCGGTCGGGCGCCATCGGCGCCTGCCTGATGCGCCAACCCGGCCTGGTCGCCGACTGCGCTGCGGCGATGATCGCGGCGGCCGGATCGGAAGGCCCGGAGATCACCGTGAAGTGCCGGATCGGGGTCGATGATCAGGATCCGCAGGCGGTGCTGCCCGATTTCATCGATCGGGTCGCCGGCGCCGGGGTGCGGGTCTTTGCCGTCCATGCGCGCAAGGCGTGGCTCGGCGGGTTGAGCCCGAAGCAGAACCGCGATGTCCCGCCGCTCGACTACGCGCTGGTCGGGTGGGTGAAACGGACGCGGCCCGGGCTGGATATCATCCTCAACGGCGGCATCGCCTCGCTGGAGCAGGCGCGCGGGCACCTGGCCGAGGGCTTCGACGGAGCCATGATTGGCCGTGCCGCCTATCACGAACCGGCGGCGGTGCTCGGCGGCGCCGATGCGCTGGTGACCGGGATCGAGCGGGAAGCGGTGCCCGCCGAGGCCGCGGTGCGCGGCATGTACGCCTATATCGAGGACGAGCTGTCCACCGGCACCCGCCTCATCCAGATCACCCGGCACATGCTGGGGGCGTTCAGTGGGCGCCCCGGCGCCCGGCGCTGGCGGCGCATCCTCTCCGAAGATGCGCACCGCCCCGGCGCCGGGGTCGAACTGGTGGAAACTGCGCTGAGCGCGATCGCGCCCATGAGCGCCCCCCTGAACGCCGTGGCGGAATAGACCATGGAAGACCGGGCGCGGCAGTTCTTCGAACGGGGCTGGTGCGCCTTCGACCATGACCCGGTGCTCGCCGCCTGGGTCGAGGCGGTGCGCCCGGTCGCCGCGGCCACCCTGCACGACCCGGAACTCCGGTCACGCTGGCTGCGCTGCGGCGGCACCTGGTTTGCCGGGGTCAATGCCCTGCCCAACGACGCTTCCGGCGCTGTTCCCAACGACGCCTCCGGCGTTGTGCCCGACCGACATGTCCCGCCACTGGCGGGGGCGGCGGTCGAGTTCATACGCTCGGTGCTCGGTCTCGGCCGGATCGCCTGGGACAAGGCCCAGGTCTCGATCTGCTTTGCCGGCTATCCCCGGCCCTGGGAGGGCGAGAGCGAGGCCGCTTTCCGGTATCGGCGCGACCGCGACGCCGCCCATGTGGACGGTCTGCGCCGGTTCGATCCGGGGCGCCGCCGCAAGCTGGGCGAGACCCATGCCTTCATCCTCGGCATCCCGCTCACCGAGACCCGCCCCGATGCAGCACCCTTCACGGTCTATGAGGGATCGCACGAGGTGATGCGCCGGGCCTTCCGGGCCCGGTTCGAAGGCATCGCACCGGCCGATTGGCCGGATGAAGACATCACCGAGGCTTATGTCGCCGCCCGGCGCGAGGCGTTCCAGACCTGCCCCCGGGTGCCGGTGCATGGCAAGCCGGGGCAAGCCTATCTGGCGCATCGTCTGGTGCTCCATGGCGTCGCACCCTGGGGCGCCTCGCCCGAGGCCGGCCCGCGCATGATCGCCTATTTCCGTCCTGATCAAGCGGCGTTCGAGGCACCGGACTGGTGGCTGGAGCAGCCCTGATCCGGTATCAGTTGCGGGGCAAATAGCCAAGCCGTTGAAGCATCTAACTATTTTGCCATGTCTGCACATATCCTATTGATTTTCAACGGTATTGCCTTGCATCTGTCAGGAAACTATAGGACAATATGTGGAAACAAGTTGCCGTCATAGGGACGGACACGGTGCGGACACGGGTTGAAACTGACTTCGCTGGATTTGGGCTCTCAAAGTCCGCTGACGAAAATCAGTCGTCCCGCGCGGACACAAACCCCGCACCGCTCAATCACCGGCGGCAATTGCGGACACGGCGGACACGAACATGTCTCAAAAGCTAACCGATACCG
>JAPUGG010000306.1 GCA_027292975.1 Alphaproteobacteria bacterium
TTGATCGGCACCGCCTTCGCCCAATGCGCGCTCGCCCGGGGCGAGCCAGTGGTGTTCTTCGACCCCGAGCCGCGGGCGGATTTCATCGCCAAAAAGCTCGGCACCCAGGATACGCCCTTGGTGCAAGGCGACGTGCGCGATCTCCCCAAGCTGGTGGAAACTATTCAAGCCCATGGAATTGAGACCGTCCTCCATACCGCCGGCATCATCGGCGGCAAGGTTGACCAAATGATGTATTCTGCGCTGCAGATCAACATCCAGGGCACCATGAACGTGGCCGAGGCGGTTCGGCTCACCGGCGTCCGGCGCCTGGTCCATGTCTCGACCTTCGGTGTCTACGATATGCGCCGCCATGACGTGCCATCGGTCTTGGGCGAGGATTTCCACCGCGGCCAAGGGCGGGCCTACGGCAATTCCAAGGCCTGCAAGGAATTGATCTTGGAAGCCTACCGCGCGCGCTATGGATTCGAACTGGTGGTTGTGCGCCCGGCCAATGTCTTCGGCAATGGTCATTTCTGGTCGGGCTCGGGCGGCGGGGAAAAAATCCATGAATTGATGGTGGCCGGCCACCAGGGACGGGTGGCCAAGATCGCCGCCAACCAGACCGTGGTCAACGAATACATCTATTCCAAGGATATCGGCGGCATCCTCGACGCCGCCGCCACCGCGCCTCAACCCGACCGGCTGTTCTTCAACGGCGGCACCGGCACCCTGACCACGTTCGATGACCTGCTGGCCTCGGTCCGCAGGATCCACCCCGGCCTGGAGGCCGAAATTCTCGAAGGACCGGCCGGGAGGGGCAGGGATTCGGTCCTGGACCTTTCGGAATCCAAGGCGAGCTTGGGCTGGGAGCCGCGCTATACCCTGGACGCGGCGCTCGATGATTACGCCGGGGAAATCGCCGCGCTCGGCGCCTTTTGAGACCGCGCGGGGGAGGGGCCCGTCCCCGCCCCGGGCGCTTCGCCATGGCCCAGCAAACAGAGACCGAAATCACCATCGAGACCCGAGGCCGAGGGCTCTTCGAGTTCACCGCCGAGGTCACCGCATGGGTTTCGGAACATGCTCGGGGAACCGGGCTGCTAACCCTGTTCCTGCGCCACACCTCGGCCTCGCTTTTGATCCAGGAAAACGCCGATGCCGACGTGCTCAGGGATCTCGAGACCTTTTTCGCAGCCCTGGTGCCCGACGATCCGGCACGCTACCGCCACGTCACCGAGGGGCCCGACGACATGCCCGCCCATATTCGCGCGGCGCTCACCCAGACACAGCTCTCCATCCCGGTGAGCGGCGGCGCGTTGGTCCTCGGCACCTGGCAGGGGATCTATCTTTACGAACACCGCACGGCGGGCCATGTCCGCAAGGTGGCCCTTCATTTGCTGACGGGTTGAAGCGCCCGATTCCCGGGCCAGGGAGGAGTTAGCATGAATGACCATGTGAAGCGTGGCGACCGCGTTGCGGGCAAGGTCGCCGTGGTGACCGGCGCGGGCTCGATCGGGCCGGGCTGGGGCAACGGCAAGGCGGCGGCGGTGCTGTACGGCCGCGAGGGCGCCCGGGTCTTCGCCGTCGATAACCGCGCCGAGGCGGCGAAAGAGACTTGCGCCATCATCGAACGGGAAGGGGGGACCTGCACCGCCCATGTCGCCGACGTGACCGACAAGGACGCGGTCGCATTGATGACGGCGGCCTGCATCTCGGCGTTCGGGCGCATCGATATCCTGCACAACAACGTCGGCGGCCAGGGGCCGGGGCGCAGGCTGGAGGACATTACCTTGGAGGACTGGTACGCGACCATGGACCGCAATGCCACCTCGGTGCTGCTCACCTGCCAGCAGGTGGCGCCGATCATGGCCGATCAGGGCAATGGTTCGATCGTCAATATTTCGTCGGTCGCCGCGATCCGCCACCTGAACGTGCCCATGACCACCTATTCGGCGGCCAAGGGGGCGCTCAACGAGTTGACCAAGAACATCGCCTTGCAATACGCGCCCTTCCAAGTTCGCGCCAATTGCGTGCTGCCCGGCTACATCGACACGCCCTTCATCCAGCGCGACGTGGGCGGGCGCAAAAGCTATGAGATCAAGGGCTATACCAGCGCCGAAGAATACCGCGCCGCGCGCGACTCTATCGTGCCGCTCGGCCGCATGGGGACCGGCTGGGACGTAGCCTACGCTGCGCTGTTCCTCGCTTCCGACGATGCCAGTTACATCACCGGCCAATGCCTGGTGGTGGACGGCGGCGTCACCGCCACCTGCCCGGGCGCCTGAGGAGATGCGGGTCAGCCCAATTCAACCGTCTTCGGCGCCGTCGGGGCCGCGAACCGGGACCGGATTGCCCGTCACCAATTGGCGCACGAAGCCGATATGGAGCCGCAGATGGTAGAGGTGCTCGGCATAGGACAGCGGGATACGAACATGGCCCACCTGGTCCTGGATGGTGTCGAGCCGGGCGACGATGGTCGCGGTCTCGGACCCCGCGCCTTTGGCTTGCCAGTCTTGCTCGATCCGTTTGAGCTCCTTGTACCAACGATAGACCTTGCGG
>JAPUGG010000307.1 GCA_027292975.1 Alphaproteobacteria bacterium
GGGGGTAGGTCCCGATGGTGAACCGGCGTTGGCGTCCGTTAAGCCTATAGGTGATGCCCCAGGATTTGCGTCCCAAAGGCGAAACACGAAGCCAAAGGCCGGACAAACCTTGGTCCCAGTACTCCAAGCGCCCGGAAGTTGGAGGTTGGATCGAATTTACGTTTCGTGCATTGAAATGTTTCTTTGGCATGGCGTCCCACCGATCTCGGGTAACATATGGGTAACACCAAGGCCGAAACAAGCTGAAAAAGAGTGAAACCTCCTGTGTTCGACGTTTGTACTATCTATATGATATTTATGTTCTATTATGTGTTCATCCGTATTCACGAAGTTTCAGGATATTTCATGGTTTGACTGGTTCAAACCCAGCAGCGCCCACCATCCTGCTCCCACGCGGAAGAAGGCCCCGGCCGCGCCGCGACCGCTAGGACTTCGCCTTGCCGGTCCAGTCGGGCGCGCCCCCCGATTGCTTGAGGGTTTTGCCGTCTTTCACCATTTCCTTGATGGCGCCGGCCAGCGGCATGGTGATTCCCGCCTTGTCGGCCATTTGTGAGACAATCTGCATATCCTTGAGCGCCCAGGTAAAGGTGATCATATCCCAATCTTCCAACGCCGCCGAGCGCCCGGAACTCATCAGCAACGCCTCACGCAGCTTGGGCAGGTCGATCCCGGTGCTTTCCGAAAGCCGGCCCGCTTCCATCAAGGCAATGCCGTTCACCCAGAGCAGCATGTTGTTCATGGTCTTGGCGACCTGGCCATGTCCCACCGAACCGATATGGACGATATCCGACGAAAAAGCGGAATAGACGGGCTTGGCGCGCTCCACCACTTCGTCGTCGCCGCCGAACAACGCCAACAGGGTGCCTTCATCGGCGGCCCAGCCGCCGCGGCAAATGGGGGCGTCCAGGACGCCGATGTTCTTCTTCGCCGCCTCGGTCTCGATGCGCTGGACGGTCTCCGGGGCCACGGTGGAAGACACGGCGATCACCGAGCCCGGCCCCATGGATTGGAGAAGCCCAAAGTCGCCGAGGGTAACGGCCAGGGCCTCATGGTCGAAGCCGACGGCGATGATCACGAAATCGCTCACCGCACCGAGGGCCGCCGGAGAGTCGGCGCCCTCGGCGCCCGCCTCGATCGCGCGGGCGATGTTATCGGCATTGATATCGGTCACGGTGACGCCATACCCCTTGACGATCAGATGCTTGAGCATGGCGTAACCCATGCGGCCCGGCCCCACCAAGCCGATAATCTCGCGTGCCATGTCGGTCGCCCTCACCCTATGTCTTCCACTCAGGTCGGCGGCAGTCTAGTCCCCGGGTCAACCCCCCACAAGTTGCCGCGATACCGCCCCCGCAGACGGCAACCGAAAAGCCGGGGACGCCATCGGCCCGCTTGCGCCAATCGCGCATTTGGACGTATTGTCGGGTCATCAATTAGTATTCTAACCTTCGCCGTCACGGCAGCGAAATCAGGCGCCCCGCGGTCGGCGTTGGAAGAGACCAGGGACTTTGCCATGAAACTCGATGTGATCGACGCCGATGCCCATGTCATCGAGCAGCCCTCGACTTGGTCCTTCATGGACGAGGACGAACGCAAGTACGAGCCCATGATCGTCAAATTCGAGTCGGGTCCGGAACTAAGGGGTGCCAGTGGCAACGTCCAGCAAGAATTCTGGGTCGTCGACGGCCGCATCCAGGCCAAGGATTCGAATCTCGGTCTCCGGAACACCTCCAAGGAATCCCGGGAGATGGCTGATATCGGCGCCCGGCTCGAGCACATGGATGAACTCAATATCGATGTCCAGGTCCTGTACCCGACCCTGTTCCTACGCCCGCTAACCACCAACGTCAACGCCGAGCGGGCGCTGACCAAGTCCTACAACCGGTGGCTCGCCGAAATATGGAAACGGGCGCCGGACCGCCTGCACTGGGCGATGCTGCCGCCGCTGTTTTCGCCCATGTCGGTGGTTTGCGAAGAGGTTGAATGGGCCAAGGAAAACGGCGCCTGCGGAATTTTCATGCGCGGGCTGGAATGCGACCGCCGCCTGACCGATCCCTACTTCCACGACCTTTATGCGCTGGCCCAACGACTGGATCTCATGATCGGCGTTCATTCCGGCAATGGCGCCTTCGAGGTTCATGATTTCTACGGCGACGAATCTGGGTTCAACAAATTCAAGCTGCCCTGCGTGGGCGCCGCCCACGACCTCCTGATGACCGACACGCCGGCCAAGTTTCCCGATCTCCGCTGGGGCTTCATAGAAGTCAGCGCCCAATGGATTCCCTATATGCTGAACGACCTGGAACTGCGCCTGAAGCGCCGCGGGCGGCCCTTTTCCAAAACCATTCTCAAGGACAACAATTTCTTTGTCGCCTGCCAGGTGACCGACGACCTCGCCCATATTCTCGACTTCATCGGGCCCGACAACCTGGTGATCGGCACCGATTACGGCCATCACGACACCTCGACCCAGATCGAGGCCTTGCGCATGATCCGTGACGACGGCAAGCTGCCCGCCGACGTGGTCGACAAGATTCTCGGCGACAACGCGGCCCGGCTCTACGGCTTCACCCCATAGACGGGCATCCCATGGGCGCCGGCACGACATTCACCGAGCAGGAAATCGGCGATCTTGCCGGGCCCGTACGCGTCATCGCGGCGCGCGCCGGCGCCGCCATCATGGAGGTTCGGGCTCGCGGTTTCAATGTCACCAGAAAGGATGACCGGACCCCGGTCACCGACGCCGATCACGCGGCCGAGGCGGAGATCCTGCCGGCGCTCCATGTTTTGACGCCGGGGATCCCCGTGCTGTCGGAAGAGGCCGCGGCAGGGGGTGACACGCCAAGAGTCGGAGAGGGGCCGATCTGGGTCGTCGATCCCCTGGACGGCACCCGCGAATTCATCGAAGGGGGAACACAATTCGCGGTTTGCATCGGCCTGGTGGCAACGCGGCGGCCGGTGTTCGGGCTGATCCACGGCCCGGCGGCGGGGCTGACCTACTGGACCGCAGGCGCCACCACCACCTTACGCGCCAAGGGCGACGGCGTGGGCGATCCCGTCTCCGCACGCAAAATCCCCGGGGCCGGCCCCACCGTGATTACCAGCCGGTTTCACGGCAAATCGGGACGCCTGGCCGGTTTCTTGGAGACCTTTGAGAAGTCCCAGCACATCTTCATGAGCAGCGCCCTCAAATTCGGTCTTCTGGCCGACGGCACGGCAGATATCTATCCCCGCTTCGGCCCGACCTGCGAATGGGACACGGCGGCGGGCCAAGCCATCCTCGCCGCCGCCGGGGGCAGTGTCATGACCCTTGACGGCGCCGAGCTCAGCTACGGCAAGGCGGACTTCCTCAACCCCGGTTTTATCGCCCGCGGGGCGCAAGATTGACCGCTGCGCAAGCCAACATACGGGTGGCCGAGGAGTCCGCCATAGCTTGCGCGGGCGCGCTCATCCGCGACGGAAGGCTGGTCGCCTTCCCCACGGAAACCGTTTACGGGCTCGGCGCCGATGCCACCAGCGATGCCGCCGTGGCAGCCATTTTCCAAGCCAAGGCCCGGCCCCGTTTCAACCCGCTGATCGTTCATTTCGCGGACCGGGCAGATCTTTCGCCTCATGTCGAACTGGACGGCCGCGCGCTGGCCTTAGCCGATCGCTTTTGGCCGGGGGCCCTGACCCTGGTATTGGCGCGAAAACCGTCATCCACCCTTTCACGGCTGGTGAGTGCGGGAGGGGACACCGTCGCCGTGCGCCTGCCCGCCAACGACATCGCCCGTGCCCTGATTGCCGCCGCCCACCGGCCGATCGCCGCCCCCAGCGCCAATCGATCGGGTGAGATCAGTCCCACCACCGCCGGCCATGTCGCCCGGTCGCTCGGTACCGCCCCGGCGATGATTCTTGACGGCGGCCCAACAACTCTCGGAATCGAGTCGACGGTGGTGGATTTAAGCACCGCCCATGCCACGCTGCTGCGCCCGGGCGCCATCACACGCGAGGGTATCGAGCCCCTGATCGGCACCCTGAACACGCCGGAAGACGGCGCCGGGGCGGGTCCGGAAAAGTCACCGGGGCGCCAAGCGCGGCATTATGCCCCGCGTCATCCCCTCAGGATCAACGTGACCCGGCCGCGCGCCCACGAAGCGCTATTGGCCTTCGGTGCCGAGGTCCCCGACGGCGCATCCCCGACCCTCAACCTCAGCCCGTCCGGTGACCTGGTGGAGGCTGCGGCGAACCTTTTCGCCATGCTTCATGAGCTTGATTCCCGCGCCCCCGACGGCATTGCCGTCATGCCGATCCCCGAATCCGGCCTGGGGGCCGCCATCAACGACCGGCTGGCACGGGCGGGGGGGCCCTTGCCCGGCGGCGCGCGGGAGGATTAAAACAAACCATGGCCATCAGCGAAGAAACCCTCGCCCGCTTGCTGGGCGCGGTGGGCGATCGGGGCATGATCACCGATCCCGGCGACATGGTCCCCTACGTGACCGACCATCGAGATCTATTCGAGGGCGCCGCCGCCGCGGTCTTGCGTCCGGTTTCCACCGAGGAAACCGCCGCCGTGGTGACGATCTGCGCCGAGACCGGCACCTCCATCGTGCCCCAAGGCGGTAATACCGGCCTGGTCGGCGGATCGGTCCCAGAACCCTCGGGGGATGCCATTGTCCTCAATTTGGGCCGCATGAACAAGGTGCGGGAGCTCGACCCCCTCAACAACACCATGACCGTCGAAGCGGGCTGTATCCTCGCCGACCTGCAAACCGCCGCGGCCGATGCCGACCGGCTGTTTCCGCTGAGCCTGGGCGCCGAGGGCAGTTGCATGATCGGCGGCAACCTCTCCACCAATGCCGGCGGGGTGGGGGTGCTGAAATTCGGCAACGCGCGCGACCTGGTGCTCGGCCTCGAGGTGGTGCTGCCTGACGGGCGGGTGTGGCCGGGCTTGAGCGCCTTGCGCAAGGACAACACCGGTTACGACCTCAAGCATCTGTTCATCGGCGCCGAAGGCACCCTGGGCGTCATCACCGCGGCGGTGCTCAAGCTGTTCCCGCGCCCCGCCCAAGTGGAAACGGCGTTCATGGCGGTGCCTGAACTCGGCAACGTACTAAGGTTGCTGGCCGATGCCCGCGCCGCGTCGGGCGACGGTGTCACCGCCTTCGAGCTGCTTCCCAGGATCGGCGTCGAATTGGTACTCAAGCATTTCGAGGGAACCCGCGCGCCCATGGACACGGTATCGCCGTGGTACGTGCTGATGGAATGGAGCGCCGGGGAAAGCGGGGCGAAAAATGAGCCGGAAGCCGGATTGCGCCGCGCTCTCGAGGCTTTCCTCGAAGCGCGTTTCGAGGCCGGCATGGTGATCGACGCGGTGCTGGCCTCGAGCGAGGCGCAAGCAAAGGAGCTCTGGCATTTCCGCGAGGTGCTGCCCGAATGCGAGACCCGGGAGGGGGCCTCCATCAAGCACGACGTCTCGGTGCCGGTCTCCAAGGTGGCGGATTTTATCGCCGAGGGCACGCGATTGCTCGAAGCCTATATCGAGGGCGTTCGCGTTTTTCCCTTCGGCCATGTCGGCGACGGCAACATCCACTTCAACGTGAGCCAGCCGGTGGCCATGACCAAGGACGAATTCCACGCCCATCGGCGGGAGATGAACCGCATGGTCCACGACCTGGTCATGGCCATGGGGGGCAGTTTTTCAGCCGAGCATGGCATCGGCCGGTTCAAAAAGGGGGAACTTGCGCATTATGGGGAACCGCTCGATCTCGAACTCATGCGCCGCATCAAGGCGGCGTTCGACCCCGATGGTATCATGAACCCGGGCAAGGTACTGTAGGAGCCCGACACAAGAGGGGAGGCACCCTGATGGCCGACCGTGAAACCGCCCTTATCGTCGGCGCCGGCACCGGTCTGAGCGCCGCCGTCGCCCGCCTTTTCGCTGCCCAAGGGATGCACGTCGCCCTGGCCGCGCGGAACCCCGCCAAGCTCGGTGATCTAGCGGATGAGATCGATGGAACCACCCATCCCTGCGATGCTGCGGACGGCGCCAGCGTCGATGCCCTGTTCGAGGCGGTAGTAAGTGTTATGGGACCGCCGGACGTCGTCCTCTACAACCCCAGCGCCAGGGTGCGCGGCGCCATCGAGACCCTCGATCCCCACGCGGTGCGCGACTCCCTTCTCATCTCGTGTTTCGGCGGATTCCTGGTCGGCCAAGCAGCGGCCAAGGCGATGATCGAGAGGGGATCGGGCACGATCCTGTTTACCGGCGCATCGGCCTCCATCAAGGGTTATGCCAATTCGTCGTGTTTCGCCATGGGCAAATTCGGCTTGCGCGGACTGGCCCAAAGCATGGCGCGGGAGTTGGGCCCCAAGAACATCCACGTCGCTCATTTCGTGATCGATGGCGGGATCGCCAAGGCCGACGATCCGCGCGCCGCCGGCCGCGGGCCGGACGGTCTTCTGGCGCCCGACGAAATCGCCAAAACCTATCTTCATGCCCACCGCCAGCACCGCAGTACCTGGACGTTCGAGTTCGAGTTGCGCCCCTGGGGTGAGAAATTCTGACCCCCATGGGAAGCCGTCTTGAATCGAACCGGGAAGCCCGCGCCGATATCGACCGGCCGCCCGCGGCGCCGGACTATTTCGTCGAGCGCGACGGCGTCCGCTTTGCCGGCATGCACCTTCTTCTCGACATGTGGGGCGCGGCGCATCTCAGCAACCAGGAGGTGATCGGCGAAGCCTTGGCCCGGGCGGCGGGCGCGGCGGGCGCGGACCTGCTGCAACTCCATCTCCATACCTTTACCGAGAGCGGCGGAATATCCGGCGTCGCGCTGTTGGCGGAATCCCATATCAGCATCCACACCTGGCCGGAGAGGGGTTTTGCCGCCGTCGATATCTTCATGTGCGGGGCCTGCGATCCCGGGGATGCCCTCCCGGTGCTCAAAGATATCTTTAAGCCCCGGGACTTTCGCGTCACCGAACAGCGCCGGGGGCTTTCTCGGGTGACCGGCGGCTGGTTTACCGAAACGCTCTACCCCGGGTACGGGCAGAGTATCGAAATCATTGACACGCTGGTCCAAGAAATGACCGACTACCAGGATCTTGCCATCTACCAGACCCCGGCCCTCGGCCGGGTGCTGGTATTGGACGGTATCGTCCAAACCGCGGAGGTCGATGAATTTTATTATCATGAAATGATCGCCCATCTTCCGATCCTCGCGCACGGGGACGCGCGCCGCGTGCTGATCATAGGCGGCGGCGACGGCGGAACCCTGCGTGAGGTCCTTAAGCATCCCAGGATCGAACATGTGAGCTTGGTGGAGATAGATTCCAGGGTCGTGGAACTTTCACGCCGTCACCTGCCGGGGCTGTCGGCGGGCGCCTTCGAAGATCCCCGTGCCCGTTTGGTGATTGCCGACGGCGCCGAATTCGTAGCCGGGACCGATGAGCGATTCGATGTGATGATTATCGATTCCACCGATCCCGTTGGCCCCTCCCTGGCGTTGTTCGACGATCCCTTTTACGGGAACTGCGCCGAATTGCTGGGTGAATGCGGCATTCTCATACGCCAGGCAGGCGTGCCGTTTTTCCAAAAAGAGGAATACGTCGCCGCTTATCGGAAGCTTGGGAGGGTTTTCGCCGATTGTGCCTTCGCCCTGGTGGCGGTCCCGACCTATTGCGGCGGCCATATGGCGCTGGCCTGGGCATCCAACGATCCGGAAAACAAGCAGAGACCGGCGAC
>JAPUGG010000308.1 GCA_027292975.1 Alphaproteobacteria bacterium
GTAAACAGTAGCACGGTATGAAACACCCTGCAATGGGGTGGGGCGTCTAATGGCTGAATTCATGGGGAAAAGGGAGGAAATCCGCCAACAATTGGGACGGGATGGAGCGCGGTGAAACGTTTATATGGGTGACTACGGATCAGGAGGTTGGGGGTTCGAATCCCTCCGGGCGCGCCAAAATCAGGATTTTACGCTTTGGTGAGGTGGGCTCCGGGCCGCTCCCGCGCATGGGTTCGGTCTCCAGGCCGCTTTTCAGGGTCGCGCGCCGCCGGCTCACCCCCGGTTC
Source organism: Alphaproteobacteria bacterium (assembly GCA_027292975.1). Taxonomy (GTDB): domain Bacteria; phylum Pseudomonadota; class Alphaproteobacteria; order SMXQ01; family SMXQ01; genus SMXQ01. The sequence continues at coordinate 287 of JAPUGG010000308.1, forward strand.
AGGTGGGCTTTTTTGCTTTCCAAAAACAACCTTGACAAGGTTCGCCTCGTATCAGGCCGGACCCAGTGCTTCACTGGGCCAACTGACAATACCCTCCCTTATGGGGGGTTCCGTGTCAGCGGCACGAATCGAACGGCTATGACGTTACGCCTCACTATTCGCCCGTCGCGATCCTTCTCGATGACGATGAGAGACTGACGGCCCAAAGCGCCCTCCAGGGGCATGACCAAGCGCCCGCCCGGCTTCAGCTGGGCGATCAGGGGCGGCGGGATCACCTTTGGCGCGGCGGTCACCATGATGCCGTCGAAGGGCGCGTGCTCGGGCCATCCCTTATAGCCATCCCCCGCCCTGACGGTGACATTGCCATAGCCGAGACGGGCGAGGTCGGCGGCGGCGCGGCGGGCCAGTCCCTCGACGATTTCTATGGTGTAGACATGGCGCACCAGGCGAGACAAAACGGCCGCCTGATAGCCCGACCCGGTGCCCACCTCGAGCACCACCGCCTTCGGACCCGCCCGGAGAAGCTCGGTCATCAAGGCGACGATGTAGGGCTGGGATATGGTCTGGCCGTAGCCGATGGGCAAGGGGCGGTCGGCATAGGCGAGGCGCCGATGGCGTTCCGGGACCAGCACATGGCGCGGCACCGCGCCCAAGGCGGCCAGCACCCGCGGGGAAATGCGTCCGCCGGGTGCGCCGGACCCGGGCTGGGCGGCATGGGCGCGCACGGTCTCCACCAACCGCGCCCGTTGCTTGGAAAAATCCGCCGTGCCTGCCGCGTCAATGGAAACAGGCATCGCCCCGAGGGCAAGCAAAATGCCCCCGAAAACCCGTCGTGCAAGGCACCTCATGGTCGCTCTGTCCTTCCTCAAGGCCTGGATTCAATCGTTCCGCCGGGGTCCTCAATTACGGAGTTTTTCAACGGCCTCAGCCAAATCCGGATATAAGGTTACTAAACTCCAATGGCCTTTTCCATGATCGCCAGCGCGACGATACCAATGAAATGCGTGGAATTTAGATTTGAGGAGGGACAGGGGCCTAAGCCCCCTGAGTGTTTGGCCTGGTTTGGCCTTCGCTCGAAGCATTCCAAAAGCTTTTCCACCGTCCGGTAATCCCAGTCCGCCACGCCCGGGGAGGAAAGCGAACCGGCCGGCCCCTGGGCCGACATCGGGCGCTGGGGCCGGTCACCCGCGCGGCAGGGCGGGTAGTTCGGAAAGCAGGCGGCCATAACCGAGCTGCGGTTTCTCGATGCCGAGGCGCTTCTGGATCTCCCAGCAACGCGCCGCCACGGGATGGACCACCGGCACGCCCAGCGCCTGCTCCAGGTCCTCGACGATATCGAGCACGCGCCATTTGCTGCCTTGGATATAGATGCCTTCAGCCGAGGGATGGCGCCGGTGTAGCTCCACGATCAGTTGGGTGACACGTGCCGAGGAAAGATCGTGGATCTCCTCCCAGGGAATGCCCCGGGGCCGGTCGAGATCGATCACATCGAAGCCGGCGTCGCGAAAATACCGGGCGACGATCCCCATGTCCTCGAAATCGTATCCGACGCCGACGAAACGCTCGATCCCCAGCGCCCTGAGCGCATTGGCCTGGGACATGGCGGAAGTGAAGACGGGAATGCCATGGGCGGCCTCCCATCGGCTGACGGTCTGGCGCTCGCCGGCCAAGCCCAGCAACATGAACGGCGGCGTTCCCTCGGGATGGATGAGGTCGACGCCGGCCTCGGCGTGTTGGCGGACGGCTTCTTGGTATCCGGCCATGATTTCGGTGAATTCCTGAAGGGTGCCGTGGCGGATATCGAAGTGACGGACCAAGGTCGCGATGCCGTCGGGCAGCAACTTCTCCAGATCGGCATGGGATCCTGAAGTCCTGGTGGGTTTGATGCATCCCACCGTGGCGGCCTTGGGCATATGGGCGTTCCCCTAAAGCTTTCTTATTCCGCCTCAGCCAAGGGCACCAACGCCCGGCAACAGGCGGCGGGATTTCATGGGAAGCGGTCGGCCGCGCCGTTCCTCTCGCGAACCGAGCCGCAAGGATATCGCAGTTCGGCGTTTGGCTAACCGCTTTTGTCCAAGCCGCCGTATACTCCGATCGAGCGGGGATGGTGTGAGTACCGGGACCGGAGAACCGAAGGGATACGACATGGATCGGATCGACTACCGCAGGGTCGCCCCCGGCGGGGTTGAGTTATTGGGAAAGCTTTCGGTCTATAGCCGTGAATGCGGCATCGAGCACGACTTGCTGGAATTCGTGAAGTTGCGCGCGTCGCAAATCAACGGCTGTGCCCACTGCGTGAATTTGCACGCGGGAACATTGCGCAAGGACGGCGAAACCGAGGAACGCATCCAAAACGTCGTGGTGTGGCGCGAGGCGACATGTTTCAGCGAACGCGAACTAGCCGCCCTCGCTTGGACCGAGGCGGTGACGCTGATCGCGGAGAGCCGCGCGCCCGATGAGGTCTACACCCGTGCCCGTGCCCAGTTCGACGAAAAGGAGCTGGTCGATCTCACGGTGGCGATCTGCACCATCAACGCCCATAATCGGCTCGCCGTGGCATTTCGCAGGACACCGGGAAGCTAGTGAACTATCCCCCCAAGGGAAAAAGATAGCCGCCGGACCGGCGCCCCCTGCACTGGCCGGAATTGGGAGATATCGACATGGCTGAACCATCGCAACGCCGCCGCCAGGCGGCCAAGGGACGGATGATCACCATCGGCCTTGACGGGCGCACGTTTGATGCCTACGCCGCGGTTCATCACTCAGGAACCGGGCCGGGCCTGTTGCTGCTCGCCGATGACGAAGGGTTGGACGCAGGCATGCGCGCCCGCGCCGACCTGCTAGGCGAGGAAGGATATTCGGTGCTGGCACTCGGTGGCGGGCTGGCGGCCTCGGGCGTCGCCGCCGTCGGCCATGGCGCGGGCGGGGTGCTGGCCTGCCGCGCGGCGCGTGAGGCCGGGCTCAAGGCGATCGTCGCGTTCGACGCCCCGGCGCTGGCCGATGAGCCGGAACTGCTGTCGGCCATCCCTTGCCCAATTGTCTTGCAATTCGGAACCAACGGCGCGCCGGTCGCGGCGGCGGCGGCAAGCCGGCTGCGGTCCGCGCTCGATGGCATGGATGGCTCGCGGGTCTATGACTGGCCCGCGGCCGGGCCGGGCTTCGCCATCCCCGGGCGCGAGACCTTCCACAAGCTGGCCGACAGCCTGGCCCACACCCGGACCCTTGAACTGGTGCGCCGCGTGCTCGGGCCCTATTACGATTTCGCCGCCCTGTTCGCCCAACACACCTATCACGAGTTCACCACCCGCGACGTCGATGCCGCCATGGCCACCATGATCGACGAGCCCTATGTCAACCACGTCCCGACCCTGGCCGG
>JAPUGG010000309.1 GCA_027292975.1 Alphaproteobacteria bacterium
GAACGAACTCGGCCGGGTGGTCGGCAAGAGCCGCCCGCATATCGCCAACATGCTGCGTCTCCTCGGTTTGCCCGAGCAGGTCAAGCAGATGCTCGACGACGGCGCCTTGAGCGCGGGCCATGCACGGGCGCTTCTCGGCAGCGACGATCCGGTGGGCCTCGCCCGCAAGGTCGTGCGCCGGGGCCTCAACGTGCGCCAAACCGAAAGGTTGGTGGCCAGGGCCCGCTCCCAGGGTGGGGCCGACGCTGGTGGCCGACGCGGCAACCGGGGGAGCTCGGGCAAGGACGCCGATACCTTGGCGCTGGAGAGCGACCTGTCGGCGCGCCTCGGGCTCAAGGTCACGATTTCGCTTAAGGGCGAAGCCGGGGACATCACCATACATTTCCAAGATCTCGAGCAGCTCGATGACGTGGCGCACCGTTTGAAGCGCGCCCCGGTACCCCCGGAAATCTTATAACACATTGATTTATATATATTATTTCCGCACTCGCGCCCGTGCCGCGCTCGCGATTTGCATCAGCACGCGCTGGCAGATGAGGCGATCGGGCTGGCCGGTGGATTTGGCGCCCAGTTCGGCCTCGGTCAGGAGGTCGAGCGCGGTTGCCAGGCGCTCGGTTGTCCAGCTTCGCGCCTGGGCCCGGAACCGGTCGGCCAGTTTGAAAAATACCGGCGGCCTGAGCGCCTTGACGGCGGCATCCAGGGAACCGCCCCCGGCCACCTGCCCGGTCACCAGGTGGAGCCGTTGGATGTGGCGCTGGGCGGCGCGCAATACGGTGATCGGGTTGACCCCTTCCTGGAAGGCGCGTGTCAGCGCCCGGTCCAGGGCCGTGGCATCGCCGCCGCCCGCGGCGTAGACCGCGTCCTCCAGCTCAAGGGCCGCCGCTTCACCGACCACGGCCCGGCAGTCCTCGAGGGTCACCTCCTTGGCGCCGGCGCAATAAAGTGCGAGCTTTTCCACCTCCCCCAGGGTCACCCCCCGGTCGGCGCCAAGCGCGCCGGCGAGCCAGGCCCGTGCGTCGGCGCCGGCGCTGAGCCCGTGGCCCCGGAGCGCGTCTTCGATCACCCGCTCGAGACCCGCCCCCTCATCCAGATAACAGGGAATGGCGGCGCCATGGGCGGCGCCTTCGAACAGGCGGCGCAACGACGAGCGCGGGCCCAGCTCGCCAGCCTCGACGATGAGCAGGGACGGCGGCGGGCCGGCCGCGGCGCCCAGTAATTCCATCGCGCCGGAGACCGCTTTGGCAACGCCATCGGCGGCGCCCCGCAACCGGACCGACCGGCGGCCTCCGCCAAAGGCGAGGGCGCAGGCTTCGTCGGCGATCCGCGCGGGATCGTCACGAATGTCGGCCGCCGTCAATTCGGCCATCAGGAAGGGGTCGTCATCGGCACCTGCGATTTTGGCCGCGAGCGCCCGGCCGCGTTGGCTTACCAGGCCGGAATCGGGCCCGTAGAGCAAAACGGCGTGGATCTCCTCGCCGATGCCGGCGAGAAAATGCTCGGCGCGGGCGGGAGGCAACTTCACGGCGCCGGAACCTGCTTGGGTGTTCCGCCAGCGGGCATTTTCGGTACTCGCACGGCGCCGCGCTGGGATAGGAACAAGGCCACGCGGGTCTTGATGTTGTCGGCGAGCTCGCGGGTGGCGCGTCGCGTGGCATCGGTCCTCGATGCAAGTGTGCTGAAGCGAGATTCAAGGATATTGTAGCTGATGGTGATCACCGAGCGCCCCTTGAACGACACCCGGCCGGTGGCGATTTGCCTGAGCTCGAACCGGGCTTCGAGGGTCAGATTGGCGCGGGTCGCCGTCTCGTCCCTGCGGATGCCCAGCTTCTCGGTTCGCGTGGTGAGTTTTATGACCAGATCCCACACCGGATTGCGCGGCTTGCCCCGGGGGTGCATGCCTTTGGAAAGTCGGATGTGGAGAAGCTGGCCGACGCGGTCGCGGAGCGGCGGCAAGCGCACCTGGGCCAGCGACGCCTGGCTCACCGACGAGGCGTGATCGCCGTAAAGGGGTTTGAAGCCGCAGGAGGTAGCAGGCAAAACCATGACCGCGACACCGGCCGCGGCGATGACCTTATGCCACGACATTGATCACCCGATTGGGAACGACGATCACTTTGCGGACGGTCTTGCCCGCCAGGGCCGCCTTGACGTTGTCGAGAGCCAGCGCCGCTGCTTCCGCCGCGCTCTGGTCGGCATCGATGGGCAAATCCAGGGTGCCGCGCAGTTTCCCGTTCACCTGCACGGCGACGGTGACGTTCTCTTGGGCGACCAGGGCGGCATCGGCGCGCGGCCATTCCATGGCCGTAAGCGGCATGTCGTGGCCGAGCTCGGACCATAGTTCCTCCGCGATATGGGGGATAAAGGGCCCGGCCAGGCGGACCAGGGTCTCGAGCCCCTCGCGCCGGACCCAGAGGCTCGCGGGGTCGTCGCCATCGAGGCCGGCAATCAGGTTCGTCAGTTCCCTGATGCGGGCGACGGCGCGGTTCATGTGCAGCCTGTCGAGATCGCCGGTGGCGTCCCGGATGGCCTTGTGGATGGCGCGCCGCGCGTCCAATAGCTTAGGCGCGGCGGCATCAGCGGTGGCGCCTTGGGGGATTTGCGCACCGGGGGCTGAGAGTTCGGATTCCGTGACCATGCGCCACAGCCGGTTCAGGTAGCGCCAGGCGCCGTCGACGCCGGCTTCGGTCCAATCGAGATCACGTTCGGGCGGCGAATCCGAGAGGATGAACATCCGCATGGTGTCGGCGCCGTAGGCATCGATGATGGTCTCGGGATCCACCACGTTCTTGCGGGACTTGGACATTTTTTCCGCCCGCCCAACGGTGACCGGGGAACCGTCATCGACCTTGACCACCTGGGCGCTGCCGGCGCTGCGCGTCTCTTCGGGAAGCAGCCAGCGCCCGTCGGCATCGCGGTAGGTAACGTGGCACACCATGCCTTGGGTCAGGAGGCCTTGGAAGGGTTCTTCGATATCGAGATAACCGCAGGCCTTCATGGCCCGGGTGAAAAAGCGGGAATACAAGAGGTGCAGCACCGCGTGCTCGATGCCGCCGACGTATTGGTCCACCGGCAACCAATAGGCCGCGGCGGCGTGATCGACCGGGTCCGGGGCGCCGGGCGAGCAATAGCGCGCGAAGTACCAAGACGATTCGAAGAAGGTATCGAAGGTATCGGTTTCCCGTTCCGCGTCCTTGCCGCAGGCCGGGCAGGCGACGGTCTTCCAGGTTGGATGGCGGGCCAGGGGATTGCCCGGTAAGTCGAATTTAACGTCGTCGGGCAAGGTTACCGGCAGGTCGGTCTCGGGCACCGGCACGGGGCCGCAATCGGCGCAGTGGATGATGGGGATGGGACAGCCCCAATAGCGCTGCCGGGAGATCCCCCAGTCGCGCAGCCGATAGGTGACCTCGGCCCCGCCCGCGCCCTGGCTCGCCAACCGTGCCGCGGACGCCGCCTTGGCCGCCTCATTGCCAAGGCCGTCGAGAAAATCCGAATTAGCGATGGTACCCTCGCCGATATAAGCTTCGGCGCCGATCTCGAAATCGTCCGGTTGCTCGCCCGGCGGGATCACCACGGGGCGGACCGGAAGATCATATTTGCGGGCGAATTCGAGGTCGCGCTGGTCGTGGGCGGGGCAGCCGAATATGGCGCCGGTGCCGTATTCCATGAGCACGAAATTGGCTACGTAGAGCGGCAGGGATTGGTCCTCGCGGAAGGGATGGCGCGCCGTGATCGCCGTCAGGTAGCCAACCTTGTCGGCGGTCTCGTTCGCTTCTTCGGAGGTGCCGAGACGGGCGCATTGGGCGATGAAATCGCCAAGCGCCGGATCGCCGCCGGCCAGCGCCTCGGCCAGCGGGTGGTTGGGCGATACGGCGAGGAAAGCGGCGCCGAACAGGGTATCGGGCCGGGTGGTGAACACCTCGAGCCGGTCATGGGTTAGCCCCCGGGCCGGGGCGGCGACGTCGCCACCGGCGGGGGCGCCTTCGAGGGTGAAGGAGACGCGCGCGCCGGCGCTGCGGCCGATCCAATTTTCCTGCATGGTCCGGACCCTTTCGGGCCAGCCGTCGAGGCGGCCGAGTTCGTCCAACAGGGACTCGGCGAAGGCGGTGATGCGCAGGAACCATTGATCGAGCTTGCGTTTCTCCACCGCGGCGCCGGAACGCCAGCCCTTGCCGTCGATGACCTGTTCGTTGGCCAATACGGTTTGGTCGACGGGGTCCCAATTGACCCAGGATTCGCGGCGGTAGGCGAGCCCGGCTTCGAAAAAATCCAGGAACATCTTCTGTTCGTGGCGGTAATAATCGGGATCGCAGGTGGTGATTTCCCGGGACCAATCGATGGATAGCCCCATGCGCTGCAACTGAGAGCGCATATGGTCGATGTTTTGATGGGTCCAAATGGCTGGATGGACCTTGTTTTCCATGGCCGCGTTTTCCGCCGGCAGGCCGAAGGCGTCCCAGCCCATGGGATGAAGCACGGCATAGCCCTGGGCGCGCTTGAAACGCGCGACGACGTCGCCCAGGGTATAGACGCGGACGTGGCCCACATGGATGCGCCCCGAGGGATAGGGAAACATTTCCAGCACGTAGCATTTCTTGCCGCCGCCGGGCGCCGGCGTCGCGAAGGTGTCTTGGGCCGCCCAGGCGGATTGCCACTTGAGCTCGATTTGCTTGAAATTGTATCGTGGCATGAAGGGGGCGCTCGTCGCCTGGGGTTATGCTGGTCACCGGTCCGGATTTTGGCCCGCGGCGCGGCCACGCGCAAGAGGCGTTGCGCGGGCGAGGCGCGACCGGCGGAGAGACAGGAGCGTGGCGGCTCAAGCGCGCATTATCGGAACCGACTGGCGCGGATATCGCGCGCCTTGGCCAGGATCACGTCTTCCAATTTGGATTCCGCGGTGGGCGAACCGCGCCGCGTGACGATTTGACCCTGGTTGGTTTTTTTCACGTACAGCGCGACCTTGATGTTGTCGGTACGCAGTTCCCGGCCGAGGATATAGGCGGTGACCCGATACTGGCTGCCGGGCTCCTCCGCCAGGGAGAACCAATCGGTAATGATGACGCCGCCAAACGGATCGGCGCTTTCCAGCGGCCCGAGGTCGAGGGTCTCCAAGGTGGCGCGCCACAGGTAGTAATTGACGGTGGAAAAACTTTCCCCTTGGCGCCGCCCCTTGGCATCACCGCCGAGCGACAATTCACCGAATATGGTCTCGTCGCCGCCTTCCAAGCCCGCTCTACGCTCTCTGGCGGATTCCCGGCTTTCGTATTCCGGGTAATCCTGTTCCTTGTCGGTGGTCACGCCGCATCCCGGCAACGCCACGGCGCCGGCCAGGACGACAAAATAAGCCGAAGAGATGCACCACTTTCGAATCATAACCTGGGCAAACCCAACTTTCATAGGCAAGGACTTCGTCGGCAAGCCACAAAAAACGGCACGTTCAATATTCTTGAGCATTATCCTAGCCCGCCACCGGGTTCAAGGTCCAGATTCTTGAGCTGGCAGGGGCCGGCGCAAAAGCGGGGATAAAAAAATGGCGGGCCAGAATCCCTGGCCCGCCGTCAGGTTCTAAGTCTGGATGGTTAGAATTTGGCTTGGACTTCCACCATGACCACCGTGCCGTCGGTGTCGTCGCCGAATGTGGAGGTATTCCCATTGACGTCGAGGTCGTAGATATAGACCGCGCCGGCGATAGTCAGGCCGCCGCCGAGATTATAAGCCCCGGTCAGGCCGACATGGTAATAGTCGGCATCGCCGGCGCTGTCTTCGGCTTCCTGGGCTTGGTAGATCAGGGCGACCTCATAACGGCCGCCGCTGTAGGCGACGCCGAGGTCCCAGCCGGTCCTGTCACCGTCTTCACCGGCTTCACCCTCGTTGGTGATGTCCTTGTAGCCGGCCGCGATGGTCC
>JAPUGG010000031.1 GCA_027292975.1 Alphaproteobacteria bacterium
GTCCGTGAACCACTTACTTACGTGTTCCTTGCGCCAGGACACGGAATAGCTCAATTCTCGTGTCTTGGCCGTCTTATAGTGCCAGTAAACCTCGTAGACTCTCCCTCTTGATAATCCCCTCCGTGAGGTGATTTCACGGACGACGGTATTTCCGGTCAGCACTTTCTTGACGTCGGCAAGGCTCAGGATGCGACCGGCATATTGCTTCATTTTTGCCACAAATTCCTCTGATGCGGATGCCGGGTGCGTAAACAATGTCATGCCTAAGCTCGCCAACAGAGCCAGCGAAAACGATCCATAAATTATTTTTCTCACAGACTTCCTCCCCATAAATTGTCCCGGCGGGAAATGTAACACCAAAGGGTGATGAATTTTAGTGTGCAAAATAAACGCAGGATGGCCCTGAAGTTGGTCAGTTATCTGGGTAATCAGGGTCTAGCCATCGGCGCTTTTCCCATCCCATCTCCTGCCCGCGTCTGGGTCTTGGCCCAGTCGAAATAGAGCGCGCGTGCTTTCTCATAGAGCGGTCCGGGTTGGAATTTCCGGTCCTCGAGGCCGATCAACGGCGTGACCTTGGCGTAATTGCCGGTGGAGAACACCTCGTCGGCCGCTTGCACGTCGGCGAAGCTAAGCGTTGTCTCGGCGACTTCGATGCCGGCGCCAGTGAGCAGGCCGATCACCCTTTGGCGGGTGATGCCGTTAAGAAACGTGCCGTTGGGCACCGGCGTCGCCACCGTGCCGTCCCGGGCGATGAAGATATTGGCGGTGGCGAATTCCGCCACGTTGCCGTTGGCGTCGAGCACCACGGCGTTGTCGAAGCCAAGGCCGCGCGCCTCGCGAAGCGCCCGGGCCGATTGCGGATACAAGCATGACGCCTTGGCTGCGGTGGGCGCGCTTTCAGGCGTCGGGCGGCGGATCGCCGAGAGGTGCGCGGTAAAGCCCTTGGGTTCGGGCATGGGGGATTCGAACAGGGTGAGGACGAAGCGGGTCGATTCCCCCTCAGGCGTGACGAACCCGTCCTCGGCATAGAACATGGGCCGGATGTAAAGCTCCGCGCCATCCGCGAACCGGGCGATGCCGTCCCAGGCGAGGGCCACGATGTCCCGCGCCCCCACCGGCGGTTCCAACCCCAGAACCCGGGCCGAGGCGATGCAGCGCGCCGCGTGGCGCTCGAGATCGGGCGCCAGGCCGGCAAACGCCCGGGCGCCGTCGAACACCACCGAGGACATCCAAACGGCGTTGGTCAAGGGCCCCATGATGGGCGGGTTGCCTTCGACCCAGTCGCCTTCGATGTAATGAAGGGCTTTGCGCTCCCGGCCGGTTTCGCCTGAGGTGATCGCCATGGCCGGATTGTCCCCGATCACGGGGCCAGACCCAAGGGGGAATTTTAGGGCGCGGGTCCCGCCCGGCGGGCGGTGGGCGTCCGAGACCTTATTCGGCGGCGCCGAGGATGGCGTGCCAGGCCTTGTACAGCATCGGCGTGGAGATGCCCGCGGCCTGGGCGCCGGCGGTCAGCATTTCGGCGGTCGGTTCCCGGGGCACCACCGCCAGTCCCGCCATGGAAATGACCGAGAGCACGTGAAGCGCGTCGGTCATGGTCTGGCCGGTGCCCTGGCGGGTGGCGAGATCGTCGGCGATGGTGTGCGCAAGATTGAATTTCGGGGGGGTTGTCCGCATGGCTATATCCTCATGGCGAATTGATCGTCGATGGTTCTTGCGCAATGGCCGTGCCAGAATCCTCTTATTCAACCATCCGGTTGAATACCAATTCCCAAACGGTTGAATTATAACAATGTTTTGGGATGAGGCCGGGGCCGGACAGGGCTCCCCCGGGGGCCCCAGCGCATTGCCCGTTGCATTTTGCACGGGCGGGGATGGCAAATTTCAAATGGCGCGACGGCGGCGCTTGGGGGCGGAATCATCCCGCTCGGATGGTTCAATTCAGCCCGATAATGCTCTAGGTTCGCGCCCATGAACCTTTACCGCCTGGTCCGCCCTCTCCTCTACCTGGTACCGCCCGAGACCGCCCACCAACTGTCCCTGGCGGCCCTGGCCTGGGGGCTCGGCCCGCGCTTCCGTAACCCCTCGGATCCCGCCTTGGCGGTGACCCTTTGGGGCAGGCGCTTCGCCAATCCCCTCGGCCTTGCCGCCGGCTTCGACAAGTTTGCCAGGGTCATCGGTCCGATGATGGACCTCGGTTTCGGCTTCGTCGAGGTCGGCACCATCACGCCCAGCCCCCAACCCGGCAATCCGAAGCCGCGCCTGTTTCGCCTGGGCCAGGACCAGGCCATCATCAACCGGCTGGGCTTCAACAGCGAAGGCGCCGTGGCTTGCGCCCAGCGCCTCGAGATTTGGCGCCGGGGCGGACGACCGGGCATTCTCGGCGTCAATATCGGCAAGAATAAGGAAAGCCGGGACGCCGCCGCCGATTACCGGGAAGGCGCCCGGCGGCTCGGCGCCTATGCGGATTATCTGGTGATCAACGTGTCCTCGCCCAATACGCCGGGGCTGCGCGACCTGCAGGCGGTGGCGGAGCTCGAGGAATTGCTCGGTGCCGTAGGCCAAGGGCTGTCGGCGCTCGACCGGCCGCCGCCGGTGCTGGTCAAGATCGCACCGGACCTGTCCGACGAGGCGCTCGCCGACATTGCTACCCTTGCCACGGCCGGGCGCATGGACGGCCTGATGATCGCCAACACCACCACCGACCGTCCCAAGGGCCTCGGGAGCCGCCACCGCATTGAATCCGGGGGATTGAGCGGCCGGCCCCTGTTCGCGCCCTCGACCCGGGTGCTCGCCGCCTGCTGGCAGGCGACGGTTGGCAAGGTGCCGTTGATCGGGATCGGCGGCATCGGCTCCGCCGAGGACGCCTACGCCAAAATCCGCGCCGGCGCCTCCCTGGTGGCGCTCTACTCTTCCCTGGTCTTCGAGGGCCCCGCCCTGGTCCCCCGCATCGTCGCCGGCCTCGGCCCTTTGATGCGCGGCGACGGATTCACGACGATTTCCGAGGCCGTGGGCGCCGATCACCGCTGAACCGCGGCGGCCCCGCCCGGCATTGGCGAAAATTACCGGGGTCATCAATCGTTAACCATATTTCAAGACCTTGGCCGCACTCTCACCGGGTTCGGCGCCATCCAAGGGAAAGGCAGGGATGCCCGCGTGTTGAAACATATCTTTATCGTCGTCTCCTACGGAATGCTGGCCGTCGCCGTCGGCCTGGTCAGCCCCGAATTGGTGCCCGCGGTCGTGCCGCCGGTCAATTGGTTCGCCGCCGGCATGGTTTTCCTGGGCGGCGCACTGGCCCATGAGTCCCATGTCCGCGCCACCATGGCCGGTCAAATCGACGCGCTGGGGTCCGAGAACTTTGCCCTGCGCCAGCGGGTGGACAACCTGGGCAAGGCCCTGGAGCATCTGGGCGAGAAACTCGGCGACCTGAACGCCGATGGCGCCAACAAGGCCAAGCAAGAGCTCGACCGGGTGGTCGCCGAGGTTCGCGTGCTGCAGAACCTTATCGAGCAGCTCTCGGCCGCGCGATCCATGCCGGGGAAAACCCCCGAGTCCGAGCCGCCCAAGCCCGCGGGGCCCAAACCTGCGGCGCCCAAGGCCGCGGGGCCCAAGGCCGCGGGGAAGGACAATTGGCCGGCGCCGGAGCCGGGTCAGGCCCCCGCCGGGGAGAACGGGACCGTTTACGGCCTCGATGAAAAGGAGGTGCTCGACATCGTGCGCGAGGGACTGCGCAAGGATCGGGTCGACCTCTACTTGCAGCCCATCGTCAGCCTGCCCCAGCGCAAGACCCGCTTTTACGAGTGCTTCTCGCGCATTCGGGCCGAGAACGGCACCGTCATCAGGCCCGACCAATACATCGACCTGGCCAAGCGCGAAGGGTTGATGGGGGCCATCGACAACATGCTGCTATTCCGTTGCGTGCAATTGGTCCGCGACGCCCAGACCCACAGCAAGAACGTCGGTTTTTTCTGCAACATCTCCGCCAACACCTTGAAGGACCGCAAATTCTTTTCCGATTTTGTCGGTTTCATGGCCGCCAATGAAGGGCTTGCGCGCAACCTCATTTTCGAGTTTTCCCAGACCGACCTTGACACCCACCGTCAGGATATTGGCGAATATGCCGCCCGCCTGGGGCAACTCGGCTTCAATTTCTCCCTCGACCGGGTGGAGGACCTGACCAAACTCAACTTTGAGATTCTCTCTGCGCTTGGCTTCCGGTATATCAAAATCGATGCCCGGAAATTTCTCGAAATGCCGCGCGAGAAGGATCAGCCGGCCATGGCCGAAGGCGCCGGCGAAGGGGAGTTGGAAACGGTGCTCGAGGCCGACACCGTGGTCGGGATCGACGTCGCCCTGCTCAAGCGGACCATGGATCTCCACGGCATCGACCTGATCGTCGAAAAACTCGAAAAAGAGCAGAATCTGGTCGAATTGCTGGAATACCGGATCGATTTCGGCCAGGGTTACCTGTTCGGCGAACCGCGCCTGTCCGACTAGAGCATTTCCGGGCCAAATTGAACCATTTGACCGGGATGATTTTACCCCAAGGCTAGGCGCGTGTCGCATGGCGATGCGGGGCATCGGCAAAGATGCGCAACGACGCCTTGGGGTCAAAGCACCCGGCCTATGGTGGGGCGCATGGGCTTCCAGGGTGCGTTGCGGCCCTCGCCCGATACACCGCATCGCGCTTCGGACCGCGCCTGCCCTGGAAGCCCATGAGCACCCATCAAATTGATTCAATTTGGCCCGGAAATGCTCTAGTCGGACAGGCGCGGTTCGCCGAACAGGTAACCCTGGCCGAAATCGATCCGG
>JAPUGG010000310.1 GCA_027292975.1 Alphaproteobacteria bacterium
CGAAGCTGGTGTCGCCGATCATCACCGTGGCGCCGGCCTCCGCCCCGGCCTCGGCTATGGCCCGGTGCAGCATGTCGGGCGCCGGTTTGCCCGGGCCCCGGTCCGCCGTCTGCAAGGTTTTGAAGCGGCCGGCGAGGTCGAACTGCTTGAGCGTTGCCTTGAGGCCGCGGGCGGATTTGCCGGTGGCGATGCCCAAATCCCAACCGGCGACAGCCAACGCGTCGAGCGCTTGGATGGCACCGTCGAAAAGCAACTCCGCCTCGCCGGCCTCACGCAGGGCGGAAAACGCATCCTTGTAGCGCCCTTCGAGGGCGCCAAGCCCGGCGGCGTCGAGCCCGGGCGCCAAATGGGCGATGGCCGGTCCAAGCGAAAGCCCCACCACGCGGCGGACGGCCTCGGTCGGCGGCACGGCCAGGTTCGAGGCCTGGAAGGCCTCGCCCATGGCGGCGACGATCATGTGCTGGCTGTCCACCAGGGTGCCGTCCAAATCGAAAACGGCGAGGCGCGGGGCGCGCTGGCGGCGGAGGGACTGATTTGCCATGACCCTAATGTGGCAACAAAGCCGAAAGATTGGAAGAACCCATGGGGACCCCATGGCATAGCCAGGCGCCGAGCGCCGCAGGGAACGGCTGCGACCAGGGAATCAGTCCCTGGGAAACGGATCCTCGGGGCCCAAGGCCGCGAAGCCGAAGGCGTCCAGCGCCGCCTCCAGGTGGGCCGGAAGCGGCGCCGAGGCGCGCAAAATGCCGCCCCCCGGCTTGGCAATTTCGATGGCGCGGGCGTGAAGGTAAAGCCGTTTTTCAAGCCCATGCCCCTCGATGAAGGCCGCGCGGCCGCCATATTTGCCGTCGCCCAGGATTGGCCTGCCGATCGCCGCCAGATGGGCGCGCAGCTGATGGGTGCGGCCGGTCAGCGGCATCAAGGCCACCAGGGCCGCCCGGGTGCCCGCGGAGTCCAGCGTGTCGTAGAGGGTGACCGCGCCCCGCGCCGCGCCGCGCCCGTAAGTGCCGGCGGCGGCCATGCGCTGATGGCCGGGCGCGCCCCCCTTGGCAAGGGCGAGAGAGATCCGGCCACGCCGCGGCCTGGGCGCCCCCACGGTCACCGCCAGGTAGAGCTTCCGCACGTCGCGCCCGCGAAAGGCCGCCGTCAGGAATCCGGCCGCCGCGCGGTTGCGCGCCAGCACGATTGCGCCCGAAGTGTCCTTGTCCAGGCGATGAACCAAGCGCGGGCGCTCGGCCGCCCCGAACTTGAGGGCGTCGAGCATTCCGTCGAGATGGCGACGGGTCGCGGTTCCGCCCTGCACGGCCAGCCCCGCGGGCTTGTCCAGCACGATCAATTCGTCATCCCGGTAAAGGACGCGGCGGCGCAGGTCCTGGGCCTCCTCCGTGCTCACCGCCAGCGCCTTGGGGGCGGACCGGGGCCGCTCCCCTTCGGCCGCGCGGGCCCGGGGCGGTACCCGCACCTCCATGCCCTCGGCAAGCCGCAGGCTGGCCTTGGCGCGCTTGCCGTCAACCCGCACCTGGCCGGTGCGCAAGAGCTTCTGCAGCTCGCCGTGTCCGATGCCCGGGTAATGGGCCTTGAACCATCGGTCGAGGCGCAGCCCGGCATCCCCGGGGGCGACGATGATGTTTTTCAGGGGGGGCACGGCTAGTGCATTATCCGGTTAAATGGAACCATTTGACCGGATAGTGCACTGGGGCATGGTCCGGGCCACCGCCCCCACCGCGGCCACCACCAAATTCAACTTCACCCCCCGTCCTCCCCCTCGGCTCCCTCTTGCGCGGGCCCCACGCGATCCCCCTGTTGGGCCCCCTCGGCCCTAAGCCGCGCCCAGGTCTCCAAGCGCTTGGCCAGCTCTTTCTCGAAACCCCGGGCGGACGGCTGGTAGAAAGTGGGGCGCGCCATGCCGTCGGGGAAATAATTCTGTCCGGAAAACGCGTCCGCGGTGCCGTGATCGTAGGTGTAACCGGCGCCATAGCCGAGTTCGGACATCAGCCGCGTCGGCGCGTTGAGAATGTGTTTGGGCGGCATCAGCGCGCCGGTTTCCCGGGCCAGGCCCATCGCCTTCTTCTCGGCCGTGTAGGCGGCATTGGATTTCGGCGCCGTCGCCAGATAGAGCACCGCCTGGACGATCGCCAGTTCGCCCTCGGGCGAGCCCAGGAAATCGTAGGCATCCTTGGCGGCAAGGGCCTGGGTCAGCGCACCGGGATCGGCCAAGCCTACGTCCTCCGAAGCGAAGCGAACCAGGCGACGGACGATATATAGCGGCTCCTCGCCGGCCACCAACATGCGGGCCAGCCAATAGAGCGCGCCATCGGCGTCGGAGCCGCGCAGGCTTTTGTGCAGGGCCGAAATGAGGTTGTAATGGCCGTCCTGGGACTTGTCGTATAGCGGCGCGCGCTTCTGGACGGCCTCGGCGACCCCCGCGGCATCGAGCCGCTGTTCGGGGGTGAGCGTGAACAGCTCCTCGGCCAGGTTCAGGACATAGCGCCCGTCGCCGTCGGCCATGGCTTTCAGGGCCTCGCGCCCATCGGCGCTCACCGGCAGGGGGCGCCCCATTTCCGCTTCGGCCCGATCGAGAAGGACGTCCAACACCGCGCCGTCGAGGCTTGCCAGCACGAACACCTGACAGCGCGACAGGAGCGCGCCGATGAGCTCGAACGACGGGTTTTCCGTGGTCGCGCCGATCAGCACCACGGTGCCGTCTTCCACCACCGGCAGGAATCCATCCTGTTGGGCCCGGTTGAAGCGATGGATTTCATCGACGAACAGGAGCGTGCCGGCGCCCATGGCGCGGCGCTCGCGGGCGGCGGCGAATATCTTCCTGAGATCCGCGACGCCGGAAAACACCGCCGAAATGGGCTCGAAGGCGAATTCCGTCGCATCGGCCAGGAGCCGGGCGACGGTGGTCTTGCCGCTGCCCGGCGGCCCCCACAGGATCATGCTGACGAGCCTTTTGTCGGCAACCATGCGCCCAAGGGGACCGTCGCGGCCCAAAAGGTGGTCCTGACCCAACACCTCTGCCATGGTCTTGGGCCGAAGCCGGTCGGCCAAGGGGCGGGGTGCATTGGCCTCGAACAAGCTCGACACCGGGGTCAGCCTCCGAGCGCCAGGGTGAAGGTCTGCCCCTTGCGCTCCAGGATCAGGCGCCAGCGTTTGGCGCCCTCCAGGTTTTCGAAGATCCGCCGGAGCGCGGCGACGTTCTTGACGGCGCGCCCATTGACGCCGCGAATGATATCCTTGGGCTTTATCCCGGCGCGGCGCGCGAAGCTTTTCCGCGCGATGCCGAGGATCACCACGCCGGCGAGGCCGTGGTCCATGGACAGTTCATCGGCCACGGCCGGTGACATGTTGGCGACGCGCACGCCGCTGAGCGGATTGGCCCCCGATATGCGGGTGGTATGGCGCGGCGGGGTTTCCGGGGGGGCGCTCAGGGTTATGGAGATCTGCCCTGGCTTGCCGGCGCGAAGGATATCGAGCCGCGCCGTCCCTCCTACCGCCAGGGTGGCGATGCGGAAACCCAGCGCCTTGGGGTCGTTGACCGCACGGCCGTTGACGGCGGTGATCACGTCGCCCACCCGAAGGCCGGCGGCGGCGGCCTGCCCTTGGGGATGGACCTTGTTGACCAAAACGCCTCGGGGCGGATCTATGGACAGCGATTTGGCGAGCCCGGCGGTCACGGGCTGGCTGGCGACGCCCAACCACGGCCGCACCACACGGCCCGCCGACACACCGGCCAATACCGCGCGCACCATGGCCGAGGGTACCGCGAAGCCGATGCCGATAGAACCGCCGGTCCTGGAATAGATCGCCGTATTAATCCCCACCAGGCCGCCATCCATGGTCACCAGCGCGCCCCCCGAATTGCCGGGATTGATGGCCGCGTCGGTTTGAATGAAGAAGGAAAAGTCGGTCACCCCGACGGTGGTGCGGGCGAGGGCGGAAACGATGCCGCTGGTCACCGTCTGGCCGACTCCGAAGGGATTACCGATGGCCAGCACCAAGTCGCCCACTTCCAGCGCGTCGGAATCGCGGAGGGTGAGATAGGGCAATCGTTCCCCCTTGGTGTCGATTTTCAACACCGCCAGGTCCGTCCGTTTGTCGGTAAGCACAACCTTGGCTTCGAACTCGCGCCGGTCCGAAAGAACGGCCCGGATTGAATCCGCGCCCTGGATCACGTGGACGTTGGTGACGATGATGCCGCGGGGGTCGACGATCACGCCGGAGCCGAGCGACGTGCGCACCCGCTTGCGCACCAGGCCGCCTAAGCCAAAATCCTCGCCGAAGAATCGCCTGAAGAAGGGGTCGTCGAACAAGCGAGAGCGGGCGCGGCTCCGTTCTACCTTCAGGGCATAGACATTGATCACCGCCGGCGCCACCTTGCGCACCACCGGGGCGAAGGATTGCAGGATCTGGACCCTCGATGCAGGAACCCGCCGCAGGTCCGAGCCCGCCGGCACGCCCTGGGCGGCCAGCCTGGCGCTGGCCGCAACCAGCACACCCCCCACCGCCAGGGCGAGGGCCGCAAGGCGGAACCCCGTGGATCGTTTCGTCATCAACGCACTTTAGAGCATTATCCGGCCTAAGTGACCCATTTGGCCGGAGTGTGCCCTAAGCCTCAGCGGCCTCGCCCTCGTCCTGCACGGGACCGGAATCCTGGCCCTTGGCGTCCTCGTCCCGGTCGACCAGTTCGATAAACGCCATCGGCGCGGCATCACCGTACCGCGGGCCCAATTTGAGAACCCGCGTATAGCCGCCGTTCCGTTCGGCGTAGCGGGGAGCCAGGGTATCGAACAACTTCGCCGTCAACGCGCGATCGCCGAGCACGCTCAGGGCCTGACGCCGGGCATGTAGACCGCCGCGCTTGCCCAGGGTGATCAGCTTATCCAGATAGGGCTTCAGCTCCTTCGCCTTGGGCAGGGTGGTCTTGATCTGTTCGTGCTTGACCAACGCCGCCGCCATGTTGCGCAGCATCGCCTTACGATGGGCCGAGGTACGGTTCAGTTTCCGGCCGCTCATCCGATGACGCATCACTGTTCTCCTTCAAGCCGAACGGCGGCGCCTCAATAGGGCTCTTCCAGACGCTTGGCCAGTTCCTCGATGTTTTCCGGCGGCCAATCGGGAATTTCCATCCCCAGATGCAGCCCCATCTGGGCCAACACCTCTTTAATCTCGTTGAGGGATTTGCGCCCGAAATTGGGGGTGCGCAGCATCTCGGACTCGGATTTCTGGACCAGGTCACCGATATAGATGATGTTGTCGTTCTTGAGGCAATTGGCGGAACGAACCGAAAGCTCCAGCTCCTCCACCTTGCGCAGCAGATTCTTGTTGAAGGCGGGTTCCGCGGTATCGGCTTCCTCGGTAAGCAACTGGGGCTCCTCGAAATTGATGAACAGCTGCAACTGGTCCTGAAGGATGCGCGCGGCAAGCGCCACCGCGTCTTCCGGTGTCACGGTGCCGTCGGTTTCGACATCCAGGCTGAGCTTGTCGTAGTCGGTGAATTGCCCGACGCGGCTGTTCTCCACCCGGTAGGCGACCTTGCGTACCGGCGAATAGAGCGCGTCCACGGGGATCAGCCCGATGGGTGCGTCCTCGGGGCGATTCTGGACCGCGGGCACATAGCCCTTGCCGGTGTCGATCATCAATTCCATTGAAATGGACGCGCCCTTGTCCAGGGTGCAGATTATCAGGTCGGGGTTGAGGATCTCGACGCCGCCGGGGCATTCGATCTGGGCGGCGGTCACCTCGCCCGGGCCCGACGCCTTGAGCTCGAGACGGGCGGCGCCCTCATTCAAGGTCCTGATGGAGAGCTCCTTGACGTTGAGCACGATGTCGGTGACATCCTCGCGCACGCCGGGGATCGAGGAAAACTCGTGGAGAATGCCGTCGACCTGGATCGACGTCACCGCCGCGCCCTGGAGCGAAGACAGCAGCACACGGCGCAGGGCATTGCCCAGGGTCAGGCCGAAGCCGCGTTCCAGCGGTTCGGCGAACACCGTCGCGGTCCGCTCCGGCTCGGGCCCCGGTTCCACGTTGAGCCTGTTGGGTTTGGTCAGTTCTGTCCAGTTTTTCTGAATCACGAATGCATCCTCATCCTTGCGCGGCATCGCGCTTGCCAATCGAGCGATCCGTCGCCAGCCACCGATAGGCCTGGGCGCGGCGGTCGGATCCATGGGCGGCCCCACGCGCAGCGCCGCGCCTTATCCGCCGGCTACACCCGGCGGCGCTTGGGGGGGCGACAACCGTTGTGGGGGATCGACGTCACGTCACGAATGGAGGTGATGGTGAATCCCACGGCCTGGAGGGCACGAAGGGCCGATTCACGTCCCGATCCCGGCCCCTTGACCTCGACCTCCAAAGTCTTCATGCCATGCTCCATCGCCTTGCGGCCCGCGTCCTCGGCCGCCATCTGGGCGGCATAGGGCGTCGATTTGCGGGACCCCTTGAAGCCTTGGGAACCCGCCGAAGACCAGGCAATCGTGTTTCCCTGGGCATCGGTGATGGTGATCATGGTGTTGTTGAAGGTCGCGCTCACGTGAGCCACGCCCGACGCGATGTTTTTGCGGTCGCGGCGCCGCGTACGCGCTGGAGGTGTCGCCATTTTCTAATCCCAAATAGACAAAATTACTGTTTAGGTCATTTTCCTGCCGGCGATGGGCCGCGCCTTGCCCTTGCGGGTGCGCGCGTTGGTATGGGTGCGTTGGCCATTGACCGGCAAGCCCTTGCGGTGGCGCAGACCGCGATAAGCGCCGAGATCCATGAGACGCTTGATGTTCATCGCCACCACGCGCCGGAGGTCGCCCTCGACCCGGTAGTCGCTGTCGATAATTTCGCGGATCCGGATGACCTCGTCATCGGTCAACTGATGCACCCGCTGGGCCTCGTCGATGCCCGCCTTTTGGCAAATTCTCTTGGCAAAGGTGGTGCCGATGCCATGGATATAGGTCAGGCTTACTTCGACCCGCTTATCGGTTGGAATATTGACGCCAGAAATACGTGCCAAACCTTTGACTCCCAAGGAAAAATTGATTTCGGAATAGCCCGCAGACCTTCGAAAAGGCCAGCGATTATAGGAAAACAGAGCGCTAAGTCAATAGCTTAGAGCATTATCCGGCCAAATTGAACCATTTGACCGGAGTGTGCTCTAACTCGCAATTTCCTGGTTTTCCAAAATACCGTCGATGGCCGTCGCCACCTCATCGATTCCACCCATGCCGTCGACCGACGCAAGCGTGCCCCGCGCCCGGTAATAGGGCAGCAACGGCGCCGTCTGGCGATGATAGGCCTCAAGCCGCGCCGCCACGGTCTCCGCGTTGTCGTCGTCGCGCCGGTTGAAGGTCGTGCCGCCACAGGTTTCGCACACGCCCTCGACCTTGGTGGGCTTGTTGGTATCGTGATAACCGGTGCCGCAAGTCGCACAGGTGAAGCGGCCGGAAATGCGGGCCACCAGGGCATCGTCGTCGACACGAATTTCGATCACCCGGTCTAGTTCGAGCCCGCTGCCGGCCAGCATCTTATCCAGCGCTTCGGCCTGGGGCACGGTGCGGGGGAAGCCATCGAGGATGAATCCATCGGCGCAGTCGGGCTCCTCGATGCGCGCGGCGATCATAGCGACGATTATCTCATCGGAAACCAATTCGCCGCGGTCCATGACGGCCTTGACTTGAAGCCCCAATTTGCTGCCCGAGGCCACCGCCGCGCGCAGCATGTCGCCGGTCGACAACTGCTTGAGGCCATGCATCTCTTCCAGCCTCTGCGCCTGGGTCCCCTTGCCGGACCCCGGCGGGCCGACAAGGATGAGGTTCATCGGCGGCGTCCCCGCAGCCGCGATTTCTTGATCAGCCCTTCATATTGATGGGCCAACAGATGGGACTGGATCTGGGACACCGTGTCCATGGTCACGGTCACGACAATCAGCAGGCTGGTGCCCCCGAAAAAGAACGGCACCGCCAGCTTGGAGATCAGGAATTCCGGCAGCAGGCTGATCAGGGTCAGATAGCTGGCGCCGACCACGGTGAGGCGGGTCAGCACGTAGTCGAGGTATTCGGCGGTGTTCTTGCCGGGCCGGATGCCCGGGATGAAGCCGCCGTGCTTTTTCAGGTTATCGGCGGTATCGGCCGGGTTGAACACCACCGCGGTATAGAAAAACGCGAAGAAGATGATCAGCGAAGCATAGACGATCATGAACAAGGGCTGGCCGCGCCCCAAATAAGCGGTGACGATGTTCAGGAATTCCGGGCCCTGGCCGGCGCTGAACCCGGCGATGGTCACCGGCATCAACAGCAGCGCGGACGCGAAGATCGGCGGGATCACCCCCGGGGTATTGATCTTCAGCGGCAGGTGAGAGCTTTCACCGCCGTACATCTGGTTGCCCACTTGGCGTTTGGGGTATTGCACGATGATTCGCCGCTGGGCCCGCTCGATGAAAACGATGAAGGTGATGACCACCACCGCCAGGATAAAAACCGAGACGATGACCAGGGCGGACAAGGCCCCGGTGCGGCCCAATTCGAGGGTCGCGGCGAGGGCCGAGGGAAGCTCTGCGACGATCCCTCCGAAGATGATCAGGGAGATGCCGTTGCCCACGCCGCGGGCGGTGATCTGCTCGCCCAGCCACATCAGGAAAATGGTGCCGCCGACCAGCGTAATCACCGTCGTCAGGCGGAAGAAATACCCGGGATCCGCTACCGCTGAGCCGGCCGAGGACGTCATGCCCTCGAGGCCCATGGCGATCCCGTAGCCTTGCACGGTGGCGAGAATGACGGTCCCGTAGCGGGTGTATTGATTGATCTTCTTCTGGCCCTGTTCGCCCTCTTTCTTGAGCGCCTCGAGCTTGGGCGAAACCGCCGTCATCAACTGCATGATGATGGCCGACGAAATGTAGGGCATGATCGAGAGGGCGAAGATCGCCATGCGTTCGACCGCACCGCCCGCGAACATGTTGAACATGCCGAGCAGGCCACTCTGCTGCTGGGCGAAGATATCGGCGAGCACCTGGGGATTGATGCCGGGCAGCGGCACGTAGGTGCCGAGCCGGTAGACGATGAGAATCCCCAGCGTGAACCAGATGCGCTTTTTCAGTTCCGTCGCCTTGGCGAAGGCGCCGAAATTGATATTGGCGGCTAGTTGTTCAGCGGCAGAGGCCATGGCATCACCTGTTCATATGCGCGGCGCGGACGGCACCGGGCGTCAATCCCCCGAATCTTCGGTCCCGGGCTTGGCCGCCTCGCCTTTACCGGTGGCTCCTTGGTCGTCGGATGCCGCATTTTTGTTGCGCTTATCCTTGGCCCGGGGCATTTCGCGCTTGGCCCGGGTCAGCGTTAGGGTGCCGCCCGCGGCCTCGATCGCGGCCACCGCCGAAGCCGTCGCGCCGGCAACCTCAAGGGTTAGTTTGGCCTGGATTTCGCCGTTGCCCAGCACCCGCACGCCGTCGCGCAAATGGGTGATCAACCCGGAATCCTTGAGAACCGCCTCGGTGACCGGCTTCGAAACATCGAGCACCTTTTTGTCGATCGCCTGCTGCAACGCGTTCAGGCCGATTTCCGAGAACCGGGCGCCATGGATATTGGTGAATCCACGCTTGGGCAGACGCCGATGGATCGGCATCTGGCCGCCTTCGAAGCCCTTCAAGGCAACGCCCGAACGCGACTTCTGCCCGTTCATGCCGCGCCCGGCGGTCTTGCCGTGGCCCGACCCGATGCCGCGCCCGACACGGGTGCGGGCCTTGCGGGCACCTGGCTTATCACTGAGTTCATTGAGTCTCATGGCGGTATTTCCTGATGGGCCCCAGGCCCGTTAATCGCCGTCCTCGACCCGAACGAGATGGGCGACCTTGGTGATCATGCCGCGCACGGACGGGGTATCGGGTAGCTCCCGGCTGCGGTTTATCTTGTTGAGCCCGAGCCCGATCAGGGTCGCCCGTTGGTCCTTGGGCCTGCGAATGGCACTTTTTATTTGGGTCACGCGGACCGTCTTGTCAACCATTGGCGGGCTCCTCGGCTTTCGTCGCGGCGTCGGCGTCGGCGTCGGCCTCGGCCTCGGCCTCGGCTTTGGGGGCGGAACCGAACAACTCGCTCACTTTTTTCGAACGCCTGGCGGCGACCATGCGGGGAGAGTTGAGGTTCTTGAGCGCCTCGAAAGTGGCCTTGACCATGTTGTAGGGATTGGACGAGCCCAGGGACTTGGTGACGATGTCGTGGATGCCGACGGTCTCGAAGACCGCACGCATGGGGCCGCCGGCGATGATGCCGGTCCCCGCCGGCGCCGCCCTCAGG
>JAPUGG010000311.1 GCA_027292975.1 Alphaproteobacteria bacterium
ACAGCCAGCCCTTGCCGCTGCGCCGACCGCCAAGGGCACGGGCGATTTCCTCGGCGTTCATGCCGCCCCTCCGGCACCATCCCAGTACCCCTCCCTGAGTTCCCCCAACATGCCCGCCAGGATTCCGCGTTCCGATTCCTCGGCGGTCTTCAGGACCTGGAGATGGCGTTGATCTATGTGCTGCTCGATGCAATCGCGGACCAAATCCAGCAACACGGGAACCGGCATGGCCTCGATCTCGACGGTGCCGCCCTTGAACCCTTTTGAGTGGGTGCTGGTTTTGGGCGGCTTGGTCAGCAGTTCAAGATCCTGGATTTGCTCGGGCGTGATGGCGATGCGGTCGAAATGGATTTCCGCGCTCGGTGCATGGTGCCGCAATTCGCGCTCTATGTGTTGTGGGATGATCTTGCCGCTGGGGTCCCAATCACCGAAGTAATACAGGTACACCGGCTTGCCGACGGCGGTAATGGATCGGGCGGCTTCCCAAAGGTAGGTCGCGCTCGAAAACCCCCGGCTTGTCATCAGCGGCACGTCGTATTCTTCCGTTGCCTCCATGATGACGCTGGCGATGCTGTCGCTTTCGCACCACACCTCGACGTAGTGTTCGGCCCTTCGCCAAATGTCGCGGCGGTAGGTCCGGGCTGTATGTCTAAGGGCTTCCTCCAGTGATCCGTAGGATCTGGGCTTGCGCTGCCATCTGGTAGCGTCGCCTACCCAGGTCCACGGCACCCGGCCGCTCTTCCGCATGTTCAGGAGTTGAATTTTGACCGTTTGATACCCCAGATTCTCCTGCTTCGGGACCATGTCCAGGGAGGCCATCCGGTAGAAGACATGCCGAACGGTCTGGGGGTGGGTTTCTTCAAGCTCGGCAAAGATGGCGTCGCGGATCGCCTCCATTTCCGCCTTGCCACGCCGTTGCCGTTTTATTGCCCTAGGGACATTAATTGCCGGGACGGTCATGGTGAGGCCTCGGTGCCCACAACGTCCATGACGACCACCTGGTTCCAGGACAACCCCAACTGCTGGCGAAGGGCATTCGCCTCGCGGATAGAAGCCAGCGCCTCGCAGTCTCCAGACGCGGCGGCGCGGTCCAGGTGAAACCGGATTGCCCGGAGGCCAATGCGGCGCACCACGCCGTCAGAAACTCCGCCAACGTGTCGCCACACACCGCCGTCGCGGACGCGGCGAAGGGGCAGAACCGCGTTCATGCCGCTTCCTGGGATTGGGAAGGCTGGTTTCGCAGCGCGACCAGAAAATTAACGGCGGCACGTTCGGCCTCCGTGTCATCATCCAAAAATGATGCGATCCATCGGCGGTAGGATCGAAACAGGACGGCCTTGCCCTCAAATGTTCGCCGCTGCTGGTAGGCTTCAAGGGCGACCACGTAGGCCGCCAGGGCGGGGGCCGCACCTGGGCACGATAGGTCAGGGTTGCGTGGGGTAGGGTCGTGGCGTATAACGCTCATTGTTCAGGGTTCCTCGGCCTTGGATGCTGTGGTTGAGAAAGAACGTTCGCCCCGCCAGTGGTGCTGCCGCTGGCGGGGTTCGATTTTCAAGGGTCGCCATCACGCTGCGACCTGTTCGTGGAAGTCAGGCAGGGATTCGAGAAACTTGGCGAGATCATCTGCCAAGATGATCGTGCTCCGACCGCGCTTGCGGGCCTTGAGCGCACCGCTCTTGATGTTCTCATAGATCACGGTGCGGCTTCCGGCACCGGCCTCGACCGCTTCCCGGATGGAATACGCCATCTTTTCCATCGCTCGGATCCTCCGTTTCATACGCGGGTGGACGCCCACAACTAACGAAGGACATGACACAAGTAAGCCCCCGGAAAAAGCACAGTAAATTGCCGGAGGATTTATAGTTAATGGGGGGGTTTACGGGGGAATTTACGGTGAGGCGGAACGCCTGTTCTTGTCTGCCTCAAAGAGTGGATGGATGATCTTCCGCAGGGCTTCATCGCCTAGCCCTTTTTTTAGGTTCGGGTCATTTTCATGCTCACGAACCTTTTTGCGGATCGGTTCGTAGAGCCATTTTTTCGGGCCGTTGAAATCTATTTCTCCGGCGGCAAGAAGGTCTTTGTACGCTGCCTCGATTTCAGGCCCAAGGGACGGTCGGCCAGCCCTTCGGAGCCGATCAGCTTTGTCCGCACGCGGGGCGGTGCTAAGTTGCCGTTCGCCCTCGCCTTTATAGACCCGCAGCCTAACATAGCGGAGCCCGTCACCAAATGCGTCGTTGTCCGTATAATCGATTTCGAGAACGTCCCACAGGTACGCCGCGATGTGTTCAAGCCCCCTGTTCGGGTCAATCGGCGTTTGGAGCCCCGTCGCATACCAAGAACCACTTGCCAATATAGACTCCAGAGAGTTGAACCCTGGTTCACCGCTCAACAACTGGTGAGCCTCCGCCGCCGTTAATCCGTCCTTGCTCTTGGCAATCAGTTTCTTTTTCTCCAACGCCATCTGTCGCGCCGCCTCCGCCATCGATTTGTCCATGTTCTCGAACATCACAGGATCACTTGCCACGAATGGCGACGATCTTCCCGGCCTTCGCCCCGCTGTGGCAGAACCTAGCCCACTCATCCATCAGCCGCCGTCGTTTCTGGAATAGGTCGCCACGGCGATAGGCGGCTTCCACCTTGTCACTGACAATGTGACCCAGCGCCATTTCGGCAGCTTCGCGGGGGTAGTTGGTGCGCTCGGCCGCCCAATCCCGAAAAGTGGACCGGAAGCCATGCACCGTGAGATCGCTGCGCCCCATCCGTTTCAACAGGGCCAGGAGCGCCATGTTGGATAGTGGCCGGCCACGCTTCCCGCCTGGGAACACGAAACCATCGTCGCTTTCCGTGGCGCGTACCTTCTGCATGGCCTGAATGACCTTGAGCGCGGGTGGCGACAGGGGTACGCGGTGCTGCCGACCAGACTTGACGCGCTCGGCCGGGACCGTCCACAGGGATTCCTCGATGTTGAACTCGCCCCACTGCGCCCCGATGCCCTCGCCCGTCCGGCAGGCTGTCAGGATCAGAAATTCGAGCGCGCTCGCGGCGGTGCCTTGCTGCATCCGCAACCCCGCCATGAACGCTCCAACTTCGTCGTAGGGGAGCGCCGGGTAGTGCTCGACTTTCTGTACCTTGGACCGTGAGGGCAGAAGTTTATCAATGTGCCCGCGCCACCGGGCCGGGTTTTCGCCCAGGCGGTAGCCGCGGGCGCTGGCCCAATCGAGGATGGACTCGATCCGCTGGCGTACCCGGCTCGCGGTTTCCGTCTTGGTGGCCCAGATCGGCTCCAACACCTTCATCACGAGGGCGACATCGACGCCCTGCACCGGGAGCGACCCGAGAACGGGATAGGCGTAGGTTTCAAGCGTGCTGCGCCACTGGTCCGCGTGTTTGGCGTTGCGCCATCCGGCCTTGTGGGCCGCCATGTATCGCTCGGCCGCGTCCTTGAAGGTTATCGACCGGGCAGCGTCCAGGCGGGATGCGTCCAGCGCGTCGTTTCGTGCCTTGATAGGGTTGACGCCGGCGCGGCGCAATTCCCGCTTCTCGGATGCCGCCACCCGCGCATCGGCCAACGGGACATCATGGAGCGGGCCAAGGCCCATCCACTGCGCGGTGCCATTGAGCATGAACCGATAGACCCACGA
>JAPUGG010000312.1 GCA_027292975.1 Alphaproteobacteria bacterium
ATGGCGCCAATGACGTCGCCCGCGAGGAAGGCCGCGGCCACGCCCTCGCGCTGCAGCCGGGCCTCTTCCTCGTCGATGCTGCGCGAGACATCGGTGGCGATGACCAGCTCCAAATCCACCCGCTCGGCCGCATGGCCAGGCGCGGCCCAGCCCAGAAGGGCGGCGATCAGGAAGGAGAGGCCAAGGGCGTGTTTCATGACGGGGTGCGGTACCGGGGTTCGTAGGTCGATCATGACCCCAACACTACCCGCAATGGCCGGGGCCGGACAACGCGCGCCTTCTAGGCAATGGGATAAATGGGATCAATTAGTGCCCCGTTTCGATTATGGATGATGGCCACCTCTATGGATGTCACATTTCGACCCAATGAATCGAGACCGTTCGCCGCAAGATGGGTTTGTGATGGGTGATGGTCCTGCGCCAATGTATTCGGCCTCGTTGTGGAGCGTTCTGTGCCGCGGGTAAGGGCCGGCCCAAACACACGCCAGTCGCATAGGTCCGGTTAGTCCCTAGCAACGGACAGTTAGCCACCAGAAGGTCTGATTTCTAAGGAAACGCCCTCGGCCATTGTGACCGGGTTGTTATGCAGCTAGTATTTTTTCTGACAGGCATGGAGGGTGAAATGCAGGAAAATCACCGTTTCCCGGACATGATTGCCACCATTCGTCAGCTAATTCTCTTGATCGCGATTTTGGGCGCAGGCCTTATAGGAGCGCCATTTTCTGCTTCGGCTGCTGATCTTTGTAAGGATTCAGTGGCCAGCCGAGCAGCGGCATCCGCTCCTCGCTCGCAACTGCCAAGAGGCCTCAGCGGGCGATTGAGAATTGGCAATGTTCGTGCAGCAGGCAAATATCTTGATGTAAAAAATAGAAGCAAAAAGCATGGCGCCTACATTGTTTCATGGAGAAAAGAACGTAACCAGAAGAATCAAATCTGGTCTTTATTAAGAGTTGGTAGTTATTATAAAATCAGAAATGAAAGAAGCGGGTTGTTTCTTTCTGTTAAGACAACTTCGGGAAGATGGTGTGACCGGCACTGGGTCATTCAGGCGGGAGCGCCTCGCCGTGGGGACGCAGCAAGCCAAAATTTACAATTATGGGGTATTTATTGTTCCCCTTCGCCAGTAGCAGTAACATGTTCAATAAAAAATGTATCTACTAGGACTCAATTGGATATTAAGAATAAAAGTAAAGGAAACGGAGCATACATCGTAGTCTTTCCTTATAGGAAGGACCGACGCGGTAGGCAGGAACAAAATCAAAGGTGGAGTTTATTGTCCGTACGTTAGTTCTGGTTCAAATTTTTAGTAGAGGAAACCAGCATTTCGTGACTTGAGAGCCGACATTGGCCGGTCCCCCATGAAGTGATCCAGTTTTCGGGAGGAAGGTCAGGCGCATGAAACCCCATCGCGCCACCATCATCGGCCGCACCCCGCTTGTCGGCGGCTCCCCCGCCGGTGCCAAAGCGCCGCGCGCCGCCCCCTTGGCGCTCGCCGCCATCCCATCTATTCTCAGCCGCGCCCTGTCATCGCAGGCACCGCCGTTGGAAAACGCACCATTGCCGCACTTGCCCATGGCCATGCGCGCCACGGTGGGCGGAAGCGGGCGTCGGCCAAGGCGGGCAGCGGGGACAAACTAATCGGGGCAGGGAGGGAAAATGCCATGGCGAAACAAGGGGACGCTTATAAACCCAGCGCGGCCACCATGCGGTCGCGGTTCGTGCTTGAGATGGCGGCGGGGATGGGCGCGGGCGAGGAGCAGGTCTACCGGGAGCCCGAGGTGCGGCTGAACACCCTGGATGGCGGGGGCA
Organism: Alphaproteobacteria bacterium; assembly: GCA_027292975.1. Lineage (GTDB taxonomy): Bacteria > Pseudomonadota > Alphaproteobacteria > SMXQ01 > SMXQ01 > SMXQ01. The sequence continues at coordinate 1,810 of JAPUGG010000312.1, forward strand.
GCCCGGTCAATCTCAGTGCCTCCAGCACACTCGACGGAATCGAAAAGGTGGTCGGTGGCGCCCTCGACCTCGCCTTCCTCAACCCATCGGCGGCGTTGACGGTCGCCTATAGGGGCAAGGGCGGCACTTTCACGACGCCTCAGCCGGTGCGCGCCGTCACCGTCCTGCCGTCGCGCGACCAATGCATGTTCGTGGTCCACGGCGATACCGGCCTCACCCATATCGAGGACATCGGGCGCGAGAAATTCCCCCTCAAGCTGTCCCTGCGCGGCCGCGAAGAACATTGGCTCCACAACATGCTCGACGATATTTTCGCCGCCGCCGGCTTCACCCTCGCCGACCTCGAAGCATGGGGTGGTGAGGTCCGCAGGGAGGGCCATATCCCCAGACCCGGCACGCCTAAGTTCGAGGCGCTGTCCCGGGGTGAGATCACGGCGCTGTTCGACGAGGGCGTGCATGGTTGGGCCAACGAGGTGACGCCGGCCGGCATGACCGTCCTGAAGATGGGCCAAGATACCGCCGGCAGGCTCGAGGAAATGGGCTATCGCCGCGACCATTTGCTCAAGGCGCGCTACCCGACCCTGCCCGAGGATATCCTGACCCTGGACTTCAGCGGTTGGCCGGTTTTCGTGCGCCAAGACGCCGACGACGACCTGGTGCGGCGCATCTGTGCCGGGCTGGAGGCCCGCAAGGACGCCATCCTCTGGGAAGGGGAAGGCCCGCTGCCGCTGGACCGCATGTGCGCCGACTGCCCCGAGGCCCCGCTTGACGTGCCGCTGCATGCCGCCGCCGAGCGGTTCTGGAGCGAGCGCGGGTATCTTTAGAGCATTTTTCGGCCAAATTGAACCATTTGACCGGAAAGTGCTCTAAGACTTCGGGCGCGGCCCGATATTCTTCCCCGTTGCATGTTCCCGCCAACAGGCTAACCTCGGGCAGCGCCAAACAGGCGAAACGAATTTAAGGGTGGCGGCCATGGCGACCACGGAAAAAAAGGTCTACCGCAATCATTGGGACAAGAACCCCGGCTACGGGATCGAATTCATCGAGAGCCCGCGCCGGGTGCGGGTGGAGTTCGCGGGCGAGACCATCGCGGACTCGACCAAACCCATGTTGATGCGCGAACCCAGGCACACGCCGGTCTATTACTTCCCGCGCGCCGACGTGCGCATGGACCTTTTCACCCCCACCGACAACCACACCCATTGCCCGTGGAAGGGCCATTGTTCTTACTATTCCATCGATGCCGGCGGCAAGGTGTCCGAGAACGCCGTGTGGTCCTATGAGGACCCGTACCCGCAAATCGCCGTGATCAAGGATTGTGTGTCGTTCTATTGGAACCGGGTCGATCACTGGTTCGAGGAGGACGAGGAAATCTTCGTCCACCCCCGCGACCCCTACAAGCGGCTGGACGTGTGCCTGTCCCACCGCGAGGTCCGGGTGGTGTTGGGGGGTGAGGAGGTGGCCCGCACCACCAATGCGCATTTCGCCTTCGAGACCAATCACCAGGTCCGCTATTACATCCCCGAGGGCGACGTCCGCATGGACCTGATGGAAGGCTCCGCGACCACAAGCTCGTGCCCGTACAAGGGCGACGCGGTCTATTTCTCGGCCCGCATCGGCGGTCAACTGTTTGAGGACGTCGCCTGGAGCTACCCCGAGCCCATCGCCGAATGCCCCAAGATCAAGGGGCTGATCTGTTTCTTCGACGAGCGCGTGGACGATATCGAAGTGGCGGGCGTCCCCGTCCCCAAGGTCGAGACCAAATGGTCGCGCAAGTAGCGTCCTAGAAACGGCCGCCCAGGCGCGGCCTTAAGGGCGGGGGTGGATCTGGTATTTCTCCAGTTCCGCGCCGAGTTTGCCGGTGACGGCCAAGGCGAACATCTTGAAGTCGGAAACCAGCGACCAGGCCGGATAGGTGAAGGTCGCCGGCCGGTTGTGTTCGATCACCAAGTGGGCAAACCAGGCGATGGCGTAGAGGACCGGCAGGGTCAGAATTAGCGCCCACCAATCGCCGGTGAGCCCCGCGTAGAGCACGGCGGCGATGAAGCCGATGACGCCCGCGTAGTGAAAGGCGCGGGTGGTGGGCTTCGAATGCTCGCCGAGATAAAACGGCCAGAATTCCCCGTAGGACGCGATGGTCTTCGCCACGATGGGCCTCCGCGGTCGATGGCGGCGACAATAGCATCTTTCCCGCCCATGGCAGCGGAGGCCTTTTGCATGGCTTCTTTCATGTCATTCTCATTTTTGGACTATACGGTCCGTAACGTCTAAAAAAATTAGTCGAGCGCGGCCAGGGTCACGCCGATGATGTCCTCCAGCGCTTCGCGCTCGGGCCGGACCTTGCCGACGACCATGAGCCCGTTGAGGGAAGCGGCGAGATAGCGCGCGAGGGCGCGGGGCTCTCTCCAGGGATCGATTTCACCGCAATCCCGGGCCATGGTCAGCGCACCGTAAAAGGCTTCTTCGATATGTTTGATCCCGGCGGCCAGGTGCTTGGTGGCCAGCGCATCGTGGGGCGCCACCTCGCCCGCGCAATTGTTGAGGAAACAGCCGCGGTTCTCGCCGCCTTCCATGACGCTGTCGGCCGCATTGCGGAAAACCGCGGCGATGCCCGCTTTCACGCACGCGGCTCCGGCGATGACGGCGGCGGTCCGGGGTTTGGCGATGGTTTCGTTGTAGTGATCGATGGCCGAGATGAAGAGCTCGTGCTTGGAGCCGAAGGTGTCGTAAAAGCTCGACTTGGAGATCCCCATGGCCTTGGTGAGGTCCTGGAGGGACGTGGCTTGGTAACCTTGGGCCCAAAAGACCCCCATCGCCTTTTGCAATGCGTCTTGGGTATCGAATTCGCGTGGCCGCGGCATCTGGAGTGTCCTTATGGATCTTCCATGACCGCAAATTAATAATTTTGAACTGATTAGTCCAGAACTATTACGCGGTGACGTGAAATTTTCTCAACTGGCCGATTGTTCAACCGTAAACCAGCCTGGGCAGCCACAGGATGATCTCTGGGAAGATGATGCATATGGCCAGCCCCACCGCCTGGAGGAAGAGGAACGGGATGGCCGAGCGGAAGATGACGCCCATGGTGATCTCGGGCGGGGCGACGCTCTTGAGGTAGAACAGCGCGTAGCCGAAGGGCGGGGACAGGAACGACATCTGCATGTTGACCATGTAGACCACGCCGAACCAAAGCCGCACGTCCCCGGGAGCCACCCCGGGCAACCCGAAAAGGCCGTCCCATGAAAGCGCCAGCATGATCGGCGCGAAGATGGGAACCGCCAGCAAGAGGATGCCGACCCAGTCGAGGAACATGCCGAGGATGATCAGCATGATCATCATGATGAGCAAAATGCCGTAAGGGCCGAGACCGGTGCCGAGCAGGCTTTCGGTGACGAACTGCTGGCCGCCGCTGACGATGTAGAAGCCGACGAAGATCGAGGCGCCGAAGATGATCCAGAGCACCATGGTCGACGCCTTGAGCGTGGTCAGCGCCGCGGCCCGAAGCGCGTTCCACGACAGGCGCCGGTGGAGGGCGGCGACGACGATTGCACCGAAGGTGCCGATGCCGGCCGCCTCCACCGGCGTTGCCACGCCGGTGAAGATCACACCGAGCACCAGCACCACTAGAGTTATGGGTGGGACCATGCCCCCCAGCAGGCGGAACTTCTCGCGCGTGGAGACCCTCTCTTCGGGCGGCAGCGGCGGTCCCATGGCCGGGTTGAGGTAGCTGCGCCCGGTCACGTACAGGATGTAGAGCCCCGACAGCATCAGCCCCGGGACCACGGCGCCGATGAACAACTCCCCTACCGACTGCTGGGCGACGACGGCGAACAGGATGGCCAGGATCGAAGGCGGGATCAGGATGCCCAGCGTGCCGCCGGCGAGGATCGAGCCGCAGGCCAATTCGGGACTGTAATGGCGCCTGAGCATGGCCGGCAGGGCGATGATGCCCATGGTCACCTCGGCGGCGCCGATGACGCCGACCATGGCGGCGAGAATGGTCGAGGCGATGATGGTCGACACCGCCAGGCCGCCCTTGAGGCCGCCGAGAATCTTGTAGATGACGTCGAACATCTCCTCGATGATGCCGGCGCGCTCGAGCATGGAGGCCATGAAGATAAACAGCGGGATGGCCGAAAGCTGATAGTCGGTCATGTACGGGAAGATGCGCGACGGCAGGATGTTGAGCATCCGCGCGTCGCCGAACACGAAGAGGAAAATGCACGCCAGGCCGCCGGTCACGAAGGCCAGCGGGAATCCCGCCATCAAGAGGATCACCAGCGACCCGAACATGAGTAGGGTGAGCCAGCCGATGCCGATCTCGAGACCCATGGGCTACGCCCCCGCCCGGGTCAACACCAGGACGTTCTTGATCAGCTTCGAGAGCCCTTGAAGGATGATCAGCACGGCCCCGAGGACGATGGAGATTTTGATCGGCCAGTACTGGACCGCCCATTCGGTGAAGGACACCTCCCAGACGTCGATGGAGTCCATCAGGAAGATCCAGCCGGTGACCAGCAGGGTGCCGGTGAAAATGAAGAAGAAGACGGAGGTGACGGTGTCGGTGATCACCTTGGCGCGGTCGGAGAGGTGGAGGTAAAGGACATCGACGCGCACGTGGGAGTCCTCGCGCAGGACGTAGGCACCGGACAGCAGGTACTGCATGCCAAACATCAGGAACATGCTTTCGTGAGCCCAATTGGTGGGCGAGTTGAAGACGTAGCGGGCGATGACCTCGTAGTAGTAGACGAACACCGCGATCACCGACCAGTAGCAGACGAACTCTCCGCTGAGGACGCTGATCTTGTCGATGGCGTCGGTGACGCGCGTATGCACCTTCCGCGTCGGATCGACGTTCGCCGCCGGCCCCGTGACGTCCTCGATCGCGTCGGCGAGCCGTTCGCCGGCCACGACCGGTGCCAGTTCCTCCCGTTCCGCGCATCGCCGCACCAGCCGGGGCAGCAGCACAGCATCGATCAGCAACAGCACAGCGATGACGAAGGCGAACGCTCCGGAAACCGTCTGCCACTGCTCGAAGCCGGCGTTCGCCGCCGCGAACTGGTCCTGGCTCGCGGCCAGCGCCTGCTCCGCCTTGGCCAGCATCGCCTGGGCTCCGTCCTTGCCCTGCTCGACGGCCTTTTGGAAGCGCTCGACGTCGAACTCAGCGCC